>JAZRPI010000117.1:0-1875 GCA_045649165.1 Eubacteriales bacterium
GCAGCCGCCTTTGAACCTGTTTCAATCGTTTCTTTATATGAAAAACCCGGTTCACGAAAATGCACATGCACATCAGTGAAACCGGGAAAAATACAATATAAAGAACAATCAACAAATACTGAAAAACCGTCATGTTCGGGAGCGTTTTCCAAACAACTAACGGTTCCGTTTTCTATGCAAAGAGTTTGCTTATGGAATTTTCCGGAAGAAAATACGTTTGCATCCTTCAAAATCAGTTTCATTGCCGTAATCCTTTTTTCTCAAAAAATCAACCTTGCACGGCAAGGTTGAAATCAAAATTCAATATAGTTTTTTGTGTTATAACCCTGTCGATATTTCTATCTCTCGTTATCTGTCGTATTATAACATAATTTTACCTATTAGTCAATAGACTGACATGTATTTTTGGTTAAAAATATATGTAATATTTTTATTTAATATATACAACGTTTTGCAAACAAAAAAATCTTATATGTAATGGGACGATGCCAAAAGGCGTCCCCGCTTATAAACATAATATTTATTATAAAAACACATATTCAAATAATCATCTTTTTTACTACTTTCTTGATGCCAAGAAAGTAGAGCAAAGAAGGCATTTAGGGGCAGGGATTTCGATTTCCCTTCCCCTAAAAACCCCAAACCTTGAAACGACTTAGGGGTATGCAGCCCTAAGAACCTGCTTTGGTCTATGGAATCTTTTCATATATACTTCACTATTTCCGCAAACCCATTCAGCAAGTTCTTTGCTAAGCTTTCTCCGAAAGAAAGCGTTGCCGCCTTTTGAAAAAAGCTTGGCAAAAACTTTACTCAAACAGTTTAAAAAAATTCTTTATATAAACCCATTCAGTAAGTTTTCTTTGCCTACTTTCTTTCAAAAAAGAAAGTAGGCGTGAAAAAAGACGGTTATCAAAAACCGTCTTTTTTAATCTTATTCAAATGTGTAGCCTGTTTCGATTGCCTTAAGGTTAATGTCAAACATATCAGCGTGTTTTGCAGGTACAACCTTCTTCAAACCGCCTTCAAGGTCGTCGTGAGAAACAGCGCCTGTTTCTTTGATTACCTTACCCATAAGTATCATATTCGAAAGCTTGGGAGCGCCAATTTCCTGAGCAAGCTTTGTTGAAGGTACGTAGAATACCTTAACGTCTGTTCTTTCAACCTTTCTTCCGATAAGTGTTGAGTCAACAAAAATCATACCGCCAGGAACTACGTCCTTTTCGTATTTATCAAGAGAAGGAAGGTTCATAGCAACAAGAACGTCGGGATTTGAAACAATAGGTGAACCTACGGGTTCATCGCTGATGATTACGCTGCAGTTAGCAGTACCGCCACGCATTTCGGGGCCGTAAGAAGGAAGCCAGCTTATCTGCTTATTTTCAAGCATACCTTTGTATGCCAAGAACTTACCTGCAAAAAGTACGCCCTGTCCGCCGAAGCCTGCAATAAGAATATTACTTGTCATAATTATTCAGCCTCCTTTGTCGCACTTCTGTCCTTATATACACCCAAAGGATAGTAAGGAATCATCTTTTCGTCAACCCACTTAAGTGCATCAACGGGAGTCATACCCCAGTTTGTAGGACAAGATGAAACAACTTCAATAAGAGAGAGGCCTTTTTTGTTTATCTGATTTTCAAAAGCTTTCTTAATAGCTTTCTGAGCTTCTTTAACATTCTTTACGTTATTAACAGCAACTCTTGCGATAAATTCGGGGCCGTCAAGTGTTGAGAGCATTTCGCTAACCTTTACAGGATAACCCTGTACTGCAACGTCTCTGCCGTAGGGAGAAGTCTGTGTTACCTGACCGGGAAGTGAAGTCGGAGCCATCTGTCCGCCTGTCATACCGTAAATAACGTTGTTTACGAAAATAAT
>JAZRPI010000118.1:0-2042 GCA_045649165.1 Eubacteriales bacterium
GCTATCGGCGGTCTTGCTGTTGGCGAACCTGCAGAAGTTATGTATGATATAATTGATACAGTTGAGCCTTATATGCCCAAAGATAAGCCGAGATATCTTATGGGTGTTGGTACTCCTGTAAATATTTTAGAAGCGGTACACAGGGGTGTAGACTTCTTTGACGGCGTAATGCCCAGTAGAAATGCAAGACACGCAAACCTTTTCACTTGGAAAGGTAAACTTAACTTAAATAATGAAAAATTCTATAACGACCCAAGACCGATTGACGAAGACTGTAACTGTCCTGTATGCCGTTCATATAGCCGTGCATACATCAGACACTTGTTCAAAGCAAGAGAAATGCTTGGAATGAGACTCTGCGTTCTTCATAATCTTTATTTCTATAACGAGCTTATGGAAAAGATAAGAGAAGCTCTTGACGAAGGCAGATTTGAAGAATTTTATAATCAATACAGGGAAGTGCTTGAATACAGACTGTAATACAAAAAAGCTACCGACAAGGTCGGTAGCTTTTTTATTATATATTTTATACTGCGTATTTTTCGTGATAGAATTTAAGTTTTTCTTGATAATTAGATTCTCCTGATTTAAGAGCTCTTATGTGCTGGTGGATATTCATATCGTGACTCTTGAAGTCGATGATGCAACCTGCGATGTTTGAGCAGTGGTCAGAAGTTCTTTCAAGGTCAGTAAGTAAGTCAGACCATACGAAACCTGCTTCAATAGAGCAGTTGCCCTGCTGGAGTCTTATAATGTGTCTTGTACGCAATGTTTCTTTAAGGTCGTCAATTATATCTTCAAGGGGAGAAATTGCATCAAGGGCTGTTATATCGCCTTCTGTGAAGGCTTTGAGTGAGAGTTCAAGAATTTCTTTTACAGCTGAAATCATTGTGTTGATTTCTTTTTGTGCTTCAGCAGAGAAGCTGATGTCTTTCTGTATCATTTCTTCTTTTGCTTCAACGATATTTACGCTGTGGTCGGATATTCTTTCAAAGTCGCCGATAAGCTTGAGAAGCATAGCAGCTTCTGTGCTGTCCTGAGCGCTTATTTTCTTTGTAGAAAGTTTAACAAGGTAAGAACCCAATGCATCTTCGTAGTTGTCAGATTCTTCTTCAAGTTCTCTTACTTTCTTTGCTGCATCATCTGTGTAGTTTTCAAAAGTTTCAAGTGCGTTTGTTAATGAGTTGATAGCGCATTTTGCCATATCAGCTGCAACTTCGTGTGAGCGTTCAAGAGCGATTGCGGGAGTTGCAAACAAACGTTCGTCAAGCAACGTGTTCTTTTCGGGAGAATCTGTTTCGGGAAGTACCCAATATGAAATCTTAACAAGCAGGCTTGACATAGGCATAAGAAGAACTGTGCATATAATCTTCATTGCTGTATGAGATGCTGCAATTCCTACAAATGATGCTGATTCGTTTAAAATTGCGGGAGCAGCTATAATCTTTATTAACCAGAATGCTATCAAGAGAATAGCAGTACCGATAATGTTGAATGACAAATGTATAATAGCCGCGCGTTTACCATTTTTATTAGCGCCGAGTGATGAGAGCATTGCTGTAACACAAGTACCGATGTTCATACCCATGATAATGGGAAGTGCAGCACCGTAAGATACTCTGCCTGTTGCTGATGCAAGAGCTTGAAGAATACCAACTGATGCAGATGATGACTGAATAATCGCTGTAAGAACAGTACCTACGAGAACACCAAGAATGGGATTTGTGAACATGATGAACATTTCTCTGAACCATTCAGCATTTTTAAGTCCTTCTACTGCGCCAGACATAGATTCCATACCGAACATAAGTGTAGCGAAACCAAGGAGTACGAGACCAATGTGGTTTCTCTTTTCTTTTTTGCTGAACATATAAAGGTAAATACCGATTACAGCCAAAACTGGAGTAAATGATTCGGGTTTTAAGAACTGAAGGAATCCGCTTCCGTCAATTCCGCCAAGACTGAGTACCCATGCGGTAATTGTTGTACCTACGTTTGCGCCGATAATAATACCGACTGACTGTTTAAGTGTCAAAAGGCCT
>JAZRPI010000119.1:0-2138 GCA_045649165.1 Eubacteriales bacterium
ATTCCCTTATGGCTACCATACAACTGTTTCAACTCCCGGCTATCAGACATATTTCCTTTGGCTTATGGCAGGGGATTATCAGGGCTTTAACAGAAGCAATGACCCTGAACACGATTGGATTGCACACAGATAATCTAATAGAAAAATTGTCTATAAAGGAGATGTGCCCGAAAGGCATATCTCCTTGTAGTGCAATATAACAGACGTTTAATTATGAGAACAAAAACTCCGTGACAAACTAACTTAGGAGAAAATACAAAAATGAAGTATTTACTTGGAATTGATTTCGGCGGCGGTTCTACAAAAGCTACGCTTATTGACGTTGAAGGTAACATCGTTGCTGAAAACAGTGTTGAATATCCTACATATTACCCTACACTCGGCGCCTGCGAGCAGAAGGCGGAAGACTGGCTTAATGCGCTCCGCGAAAACTGTGTTGCATTGACCGAAAAAAGCGGAATTGATTTGAATGATATTTTGTGTCTTGCTATTGACTCGGCTACACATACTTCTCTTATTTGCGATGAGAAATTTAAGCCCATTCGTCCTGCAATGCACTGGACAGACACAAGAAGCCGTGAACAAGCAGACAGAGTGTTTGCAGAACACGGTGGTATGATATTTGAAAAAACCTTCCATAAGCCCGACACGATTTGGACGTTGCCCCAGCTTATGTGGTTGAATGAAAACGAAAAAAATAACTTTGATAAGACAAAATATATTTTCTTTGAAAAGGATTATATAAGATATGCGTTGACAGATGTATATTGCACTGACTATATTGAAGCAGAAGGAAGTATGCTTTTTGACTGCAACAAAATGCAGTGGGATGAAGAACTCTGTGCACTTGCAGGTGTTACCGTTGATATGCTTCCGCCTATCGTTGCTCCTACCGATATGATTGGTAAGGTAACGAAAAAAGCTTCAAAGAAGTACGGTTTACCTGAAGGTCTTCCTGTTGTATGCGGTACAACTGATACAGTTATGGAAGTATTCGCATCGGGTGCTGTAAGTGAAGGTGACGTTACTGTTAAACTTGCGACAGCGGGAAGAATTTGTGTAATTACAGATAAGCCCTATCCCGACAGACATCTTGTAAACTATTCGCACGTTGCAAAGGGTCTTTGGTATCCCGGAACTGCAACAAAGTCTGCAGCAGCGTCATATCGTTGGTACAGAGATACTTTCGGCGGAAACTACAAAGACCTTGATGCAGGTGCTGCTGAAGTTCCGCTTGGCTGTGAAGGCCTTGTATTCTTACCCCACCTTAACGGTGAATTAACACCCTATGCTGACCCCATGCTTTGCGGCAGCTTTACAGGTGTACGTTCTACACATACAAAGGCGCATTTTACAAGAGCAGTGCTTGAAGGTGTTTCACTTTCACTTCTTGACAGCAAAATCTACCTTGACAATCTTGGTATGAAATATAAAAGCACAGCAACCCTTATCGGCGGCGGCGGAAAGGGCAGACTCTGGGCGCAGATTACAGCCGATATGCTCGGTATGACTTTGCGTATTACAGAAAGCTCTGACTCTTCACTCGGTTCTGCTATGCTTGCAGGTGTTGCTTGCGGTGTGTTCAGTACACCGCAGAAAGCGGCTGAAAAATGCGTAAAAGAAGTTGGCGTTGTTGTTCCCAATCCCAAGAACACACAGAAATACCGTAAGCTCTACGCTGAATACAAGAAGATTCACGATGCATTAGCACCTATTTACAGAGAAAGATAAAAAGCTTTATGAAAATAGTTGTATGTATAAGACAGGGAAGAAACGGGGAAATGAGCCCCTTTGAAGCGAGTGCTTATGAATGTGCATTACAGATTCCTGAAGCAGAAGTAATACTTCTGAGTATGGGTGTTAAGTCAACGTCTGATTACTTGAAATCACTCACAAGGCTTGGCGCGAAAAAAGCTATTTTGATATCCGATTCGGCATTTGCAGGGTCGGATACTCTTGCAACTGCGTATGCTTTGTCTTTTGCGTTAGATAAAATCAAACCCGATTACATTTTCTGCGGCCGTCAGACAATGGAAGGCGATACAGGCCAGACAGGCCCTATGCTTTCACAGCTTTTAGGTTACTCATTACTTACCGAATGTATGGGAATAGAGAGTATATCAGACTCTGTTGTTTGT
>JAZRPI010000120.1:0-1775 GCA_045649165.1 Eubacteriales bacterium
GCGCACGGAAGTTCTGATGCAAAAGCTGTAAAAAATGCTATCAAACAAGCAATTTATTTTGTAAATACGGGCATAATAATTGAAATTGCACGTCAGTCATCAATGCTCGCAAAAAAAGAAACTCCAAAAGAAGAAAAGTAAAATGAACGTAAACGATATTAACGAACTTAAAGAAATTATTATAGGACTTGAAGAAAAGCTGTGTTATACCTTCAAAGATAAGCAGCTTCTTATAAAAGCGCTTTCACACTCGTCTTTTGCCAATGAACTCAAGTCAAAAAACATAAAGGCTGAGTGTAACGAACGCCTTGAATTTTTCGGCGACTCCATACTTTCATTGACAGTAAGTGAATACCTTTATACAAACTACCCAAACTTACCTGAAGGCGAACTTTCAAAAGTAAGAGCAGGTACTGTATGCGAAAAGGCGTTGTCAAAATTCGCAAGAACCATAGGTCTCGGAAACTATCTTTTCTTAGGCCACGGCGAAGAAATCACACACGGACGTGACCGTTCTTCCATACTTGCAGACGCTTTTGAAGCTATACTTGCCGCTATGTATATTGACGGTGGAATTGAGCCTGTAAAGGCATTTCTTATGCCCTTTGCCACAGAAGAAATCAAAGAAATTATCGCAAGGGGTAATACAAAAGATTATAAGTCTATGCTTCAGCAATTCGTACAACAGGAACAGAGCGACGTGCTTGAATACAGACTTATAAACGAATACGGCCCCGCACACGAAAGAGTATTTGAAACAGAAGCTGTTTTGAACAATAATGTGATTGGAAAAGGAACAGGCAGAAGCAAACGCGAATCAGAGCAGAATGCTGCAAAGGAAGCTTTAAATCTGTTTGGTCAGGCATAATTTTTAGTTTTGGAGAACAAAAATTGAAACACGTAAATATCCCAATTTTTATACCGCATTTAGGTTGCCCGAATGACTGTGTTTTCTGTAATCAGAAACGCATTTCGGGCAAATCTTGTTTTCATAAAGAAGAAGTTGACACACTTATAACAAACGCTTTATCTACCATTGACGTAAAAAACACACAAACGGAGATTGCATTTTTCGGTGGCAGCTTTACAGGAATTGACCGTGAAGATATGGTATATCTTCTAAAAGTTGCCCATAAATACATAGAAAAAGGTCTTGTTTCTTCTATAAGACTCTCAACAAGACCTGACTATATTGACGAAGAAATACTTGCAATTCTCAAAGAATACGGAGTAAAAGTTATTGAATTAGGTCTTCAGTCAATGGACGATGAAGTTCTGCAAAAATCAAAGCGCGGACATAGTGCTGAATGTGCTATAAACGCTTGTAAAATGATAAAAAAAGCAGGTTTTACGCTCATTGGTCAGATGATGATTGGACTTCCTTCTTCAGACATTGAAAAAGAAAAATATACGGCAAAAATTATAGCTGAAAACTGTGACGGCGCAAGAATTTATCCGACTGTCGTCCTTTGTGATACAGCTCTTTGCGATATGACAAAACTCGGCGAATATACCCCGCTTGAGATAGAAGATGCAACCGAAAGAACGGGTGAATGTCTGTCGATTTTTGTTGAAGCTAATAAGCCTGTTATAAGAATAGGTCTTCAGGCGGGAGACGACCTTTTTGACGATAGCGTCGTTTTTGGCGGACAGTATCATCCTGCAATCGGCGAGCTTGCCGAGAACTACGTTTATTACAAAAACATAGAACAAAAACTTAGTGAATTGAATGCCGATTTAAACGGCAAAACACTCGTTATCTACTGCAAAAAAGG
>JAZRPI010000121.1:0-20226 GCA_045649165.1 Eubacteriales bacterium
GTCAGTCCGACACTATGGTTATGACCACGCAAAAGTGTTGGCAAAAAGAGTGGCTGAAAAGTTAGACATAGAATATATAGACATACTTAAGCATAAAGGCGGCAAGAGTGAACAGAAGAAGCTGAATTCTGCTCAAAGAAGCATAAATGCAAAGAAAAACTGTTATATAAACGAGAAATTAGTCAACAAAATAAAAGGCAAAAGAGTATTTCTTATAGACGACATAGGAACAACAGGCGCTATGCTGAGCGCTTGTACCAAGCTTTTGAAAGACAACGGAGCATTTAGAGTAGAATGTATACTCGCGGCGAAAAATGAAAGTGACGGATAAATATAAAAAACCCCTTGACAAAAGGGGTTTTTGTTGTTATAATGTGTAAAGTATTTTGCTTTACAGGTGTTGTGCGATGAATTATGATGAAAAATTAAATATGTCGCTTTTGTTTGATTTTTATGGCGACATACTGACTGAACGTCAGAAAGAAATTGCATCACTCTCGTTTGATGAAGATTTGTCATTGAGAGAAATCTCGGAGATTACGGGAATTACACCGCAGGGTGTACGCGATTCGCTCAACAAATGCAAAAATATTCTCGCAGATATGGAAGAAAAACTTGGACTTTTGGCTAAGTTTTCACAAAATAAGAGTAATACTGATTATATAATCAGCCGTCTTATTAAAATGAAAGAGAATAACACACACTTACGTGAAGAAATAGACGGCATAATTGAAGTTGCCGAAAAAATGCTTGATTAAGGAGGCTCTTAATGACATTCGGAAGCCTTGCGGATAAATTATCTTCAGCATTCAAGAATTTCAGAAGCAAAGGAAAACTTACCGAGAGTGACGTAAAGTCAGGTATGCGCGAAATCAAACTTGCGCTGCTTGAAGCTGACGTAAACTTCAAGGTAGTTAAAGACTTTATAAATAAAGTTACAGAAAGAGCTGTCGGCAGTCAGGTGCTTGAAAGCCTTGTACCTGCTCAGCAGATAGTCAAGATTGTAAACGAAGAGCTGATTGAGCTTATGGGCGGTACTCAGGCGAAAATCAGCATAGCTCCGGCTCCACCCACTGTTATTATGATGACAGGTCTTCAGGGTGCAGGTAAAACTACACACGCGGCAAAGTTGGCTGCCCACTTCAAAAAGCAGGGCAAAAAACCTTTGCTTGTTGCCTGTGACGTATACAGACCTGCCGCTATCAAACAGCTTGAAGTTGTGGGCGGACAGATTGGCGTACCCGTATTTACAATGGGGGACAAAATAAGTCCCGTTGAAATTGCAAAAGCGGGTGTTGAACACGCGAAAAAGAACGGCTTTGATATGGTGTTTGTTGATACCGCGGGCCGACTTCATATAGACGAAGAAATGATGCAAGAGCTTCGTGACATAAAGTCTAGGGTAAACCCGACTGAAATACTGCTTGTTGTAGACGCTATGACAGGTCAGGACGCAGTTAACGTTGCTCAGTCATTCAATGATTTGCTTGATATTACCGGTGTTGTTGTTACAAAAATGGACGGCGACACAAGGGGCGGTGCTGTTCTTTCTGTAAGATATATTACAGGAAAACCCATTAAGTACGTTGGTACAGGCGAAAAGTTAGACGCTATTGAGCCTTTCCACCCCGACAGAATGGCGTCAAGAATTCTCGGTATGGGCGATATGCTTTCTCTTATTGAAAAAGCAGAACAAGCCTTTGACGAGAAAAAGGCGGCAGAGCTTGAACAAAAATTACGCGAATCAAAATTTACACTTACCGATTATCTTGAACAGTTTGAGCAGATAAGGGGTATGGGTTCTATGGACCAGCTTTTGGGTATGATGCCCGGTGTTAAGGGGCTTGACCTGAAGGATGCAAAAGTAGACGAAAAACAGATTGACCGAATGGAAGCTATTATCCGTTCTATGACAGTGAAAGAAAGGGAAAACCCTGAGATTATTTCTGCATCAAGAAGAAAACGAATAGCTTTGGGAAGCGGTACTTCTGTTGAAGACGTAAACAGACTTCTCAAGCAGTTTGAACAAACAAACAAGCTTATGAAACAGCTTTCACAAGGCAAGGGAATCCCCGGTCTTGGCGGTATTGGTGGATTTGGTAACAGATTTACCAAAAAGAAGATTAAGAAAAACAAGAAAAAGAAAAAATAAAAAAATTTATATATAATTTTTGGAGGAAACAAAAATGGTAAAAATCAGACTTAAGAGAGTTGGCGCAAAGAAGCAGCCTTTCTACAGAGTAGTAGTAGCAGATTCAAGAAGTCCCCGTAACGGTAGATTTATTGAAGAAATCGGTTATTACAATCCTTTGACAAATCCTGCTGACATCAAAATTGATGCTGAAAAGGCAACAAAATGGATTGGCAACGGTGCTCAGCCCACAGAAACTGTAAAAGCACTTCTCAAAAAAGCTGGAATTACAGAATAATTTAATCTGCGGTAAAATACTATGTTGGATTTGAAGCAGATTCTGACGGATATTGCGAAAGCAATAGTTGAACAGCCAGATGAAGTTACTGTTATTCAGAATGACAACGGAAACAGTGTTGTATTGACACTCAGCGTTGCATCTCAGGATATGGGTAAGGTTATCGGCAGAAACGGCAGAATTGCAAAAGCAATCCGTACTGTTATGAAAGCAGCGGCTAACGCTGACGGTAAGAAAGTTACCGTTGAAATCAGATAAAAATACGTACCTATTGGAAACAATGGGTACTATTTTTTTGCAAAAATAGTACGTTTTACTTTCGTTGAAATCAGATAAAAATACGTACCTATTGGAAACAATAGGTACTATTTTTTTCTCTCTTTTTTAAAAAAAGCTTGGCACCTACTTTCTTTTTAGAAAGTAGGCAAAGAAAACTTGCATAATTGTTTTTATAAAAAAAAATCCCCCGTATAACAGGGGGATTTTTTTATTATTTTTTATGTTTCGGGCAGTTCAAACCAGAATGTTGAACCGACACCTACCGTGCTTGATACACCGTAGTAGCCTTTATGAAGTTCTATAATTGATTTTACGATTGAAAGTCCAAGTCCTGAGCCCATTTGTGAGCGTTTGTGGAATTTGTCTACCTTGTAATATCTGTCCCAGATAAGCGGCAGGTTGTTTGCTTCTATTCCGTCTCCCGTGTCGGTTACTTCAATTCTGACGTAGCTTATTCCGTTATGAACTGTATTTGTTTGGCTGATAACGACTTTTTTGTCTTGCCCTGTATGAGTAACAGCATTATTTACAAGATTGTAAAGCACTTGCAATATCTTTTGTCTGTCGGCAGTTACAAACGACTGCTTTGACTGAATGACTGAAATATCATATCCGTCCTGGTCTACAAGTTTTTGATATCTTGCGAACGTTTCTTTTATAATTTCCGTTATATCAAATCGTTCAAACTTAAGTTCAATAGTGTTTGACTGCAACTTTGAAATGTCAAGAACGTCGTTTACAAGGGAAGACAGTCTCTTTGATTCGTCAATGATTATCTGTAAATTGTCTGACGTCATTTCATTTGGAATATCGCGCATAACTTCGCTGTATCCTGTAATAAGTGTTAATGGAGTTCTTAAATCATGCGATATATTTGCAATCAGTTCTTTTTTCAAAGTTTCGTTTTTCTTCAGTTCTGCCGATGCAAAGTTCAACGTGTTTGCAAGGGTTGAGATTTCTTTTGATGAACTGTCGGAGAAGTCAGCGTCGTAGTTACCCTTTGCAAGTTCAATAGCTGAATTATTAAGCTTTTTCAAGGGCTTCGAAATAACGTTTGATATAATAAAAGACATAACGAGCGCAATAAACAAAAGAATAATACTTATAACGCCAAGCATTGTGTTAAGCGTTTTTACGGTGGAGTTAACGGGTGTTAATATAGAGTTGATAAAAATTACTATATCATCGCCGTCTTGGTTTGTAACGCATTTTGTAAGTATTATATTTTCTTCGGTTTGTATTTCTTCTCCTTTAACCGAACGGAAAGTTCCGCTTTGTTGGTCAAGGATAAATCTTACAAACGTATCGTGGTTGTTTTCTTTTGCTTCTAAATAGAGCTTGGCTCTGTCGCGGTAGGATATATTGTGTATTACACAGTTATGCAAAGCTTCTTCGGATACAAGGGAAACACCCTTGCTGTCCTGGACGAGAATACAAAGCTCGTTTTTTCTTGAAAGTGACTTTGCTTTTTGTGTAAGCTTGTCAGAGTCAAGCAAGGCTGCTATTTCCTGTCCGCTTTTTTCAAGCTCGTTTAGTTTTATTACTCTGTATATATCAGAAAGAAATACAGTCTGCAAAAGCCACAGAATAATAAGTATAATAGTTGTAAACAAAGCGAGAAAGCCAAACACTTTCCATTTTATGCTCGGTGGGTTATTTCTGAACTTTCGTTTCAAAACGGTATCCCACCCCTCTTACAGTTACAATAAGCTCAGAATATTTTCCAAGTTGTTTTCTGAGCAGTTTTATATGTGTATCAAGCGTTCTGTCATCGCCGTAGAAGTCATATCCCCATACGTCGCAGATAAGCTTTTCGCGTGTTAAGGCTATGTTTTTGTTTCTTACCATATAGAACAAAAGCTCGTATTCTTTTGGAGATAGGTTTATTCTTTGTCCGTCTATATACACGAGTCTTGCGCTTAGGTCTACTGTAAAGCCGTCTATTGTTACAACTTCATTTTGTTGTCCGACAGACTCAACCTTTGTCCTTTTCATTATGGCGTTGATTCTGAGCATAAGTTCTTTGGGAGAAAAGGGTTTTACCACAAAGTCGTCAACACCTACTTCAAAACCGTTGATTTTGTCGTATTCTTCGCCCCTTGCAGACAGGATAAGAATAGGAGTGTTTGAAAACTTTCTTATTTCGCGGCAGGCAGAAAAACCGTCAAGGTGGGGCATCATAATATCCATTATAATTATGTCGTATGTGTTTTTCTTGCATTTTTCAATAGCGTCAAGTCCGTTTTCTGCTTCGTAAACGGTATGACCTTCGTATGAAGCGTATTTTTTGATTAACATACGGATATGCGCTTCATCATCTACTACAAGTATTTTATACATAATTTTGCCCCTTTTCTGTAAAATTTGCTCTAACTTGATACAGGGAACAGATTGCTGACTGTTCCCTGTATAATTATATATCATATTGTTGTATATTGCAAGTTTTGTGTTTACTTAGTTGACAATGTGTTGTCGGCAGAGTCAATAAGCTTTACTTTGACGTCAACAATCTTGTTCTTTCTTGAGACTGTTACAGTAATTTCATCGCCTACTTTGTGACCACTGAGAATAGACTTGATATCGGAAGAAATGCTTACGGAGTTGCCGTCAATAGCGATGATTCTGTCGCCGGGCTTAAGGTCTTCACTAAGCGCTTTCTGAATGTATACGCCATAATCTGTTACACCGTACATAAATCTCTGATAGTCAGTTGTAACGTCAATTATTGTAATACCAATTGAAGGACGACCTGTAACGTGTCCTTTTTCAATAAGGTCCTGAATAATGGGTTTTGCTGTATTAATCGGAATAGCAAAGCCAAGACCTTCAATGCTGTCGCCTGAAGATTTTGCATTTACAATACCGATAAGATTGCCTTTTGAGTTAAAAAGACCACCGCCTGAGTTACCGGGGCTTACTGCAGCGTTTGTCTGAAGAAGTATCATATTTTCGCCTTCAACAGTAATTTCTCTGTCAAGTGCGCTTATAATACCATCTGTTACAGTACCGCCAAGTTCGCCCAAGGGGTTACCGATTGCGACTGTAAGTTCGCCGATTACAAGGTTTGTAGAATCGCCGTACGTTGCGGGAGTAAGGCCTTTTGCATCAATTTTGATTACTGCGATATCTGTCTGAGCGTCAGTGCCGATAAGCTTTGCTTCAAATTCATCGCCGTTTGAAAGTCTTACTTTGATATTGGAAGAGCCGCTTACTACGTGGTTGTTTGTTACGATATAACCGTCTGTTGAAATAACGACGCCGCTTCCTGCGCCGCCGGTTACGTACTGACCGTAAAAGCTGTTGTTTACAACGGATTCGGTTGTGATTTCAACAACGGAAGGGAGACAGTTTTGAGCAACTGTTGCAACAGTTCCTGCATCAGTAACACTCTGGGGGATTTCTTTGTCTACTGATTCATATATAACCGTGTCGCCGTTTTGACCATTTGCGCCTGTTTTTGCATCTTCGGGAGTCATTATATCATAGAGATACATACCGCCGAATGCACCAAGAAAACCACAGAGAAGAGAGAGTGCAAGGCAGCAGATTACAAGCCCTGCGCTATGTTTTTTTTCTTTCTTTTTCTTTTCTTTCTTTTCAGGGTTTGGTATCTGATATCCGTAAGGATTTACAGGTGTTGAATACATTGTATTAGTTTGTTCGTTTGCAGAAGAATAGTAACCTGTATTGTACTGTGTCGGCTGTTCTTGAACAGTAGGTTCTTCTGTATATGTTTTGAATGTGTTTTCTGTGTTTTCAGAAAACTCGTTTTCGTTTGTTCTCATTTCGTCTGACATTTGTTTTTCTCCTGTATTAAAATATATTTTTACATATTTTTTGTGAAAATTTGTATTAGTATTCCTATACACCAAGTATTGTAAACGTGCAATGTGAAGATTGTGTGAAAATCTGCCGAAAATTTAATGAAATTATAGGAAAATATTTCAAAAAAATCATATATTTTTCAGAATTTCCATTGTAAAGATACGCGAAATTATGTACAATAATTATATTAATACTTATTATGAAAAACAACGTTAATGGAGGTAAAAACTTTGATTGAAGTACAAAACCTTGTAAAGAGATACGGAAATCATACAGCCGTAAAGGGAATCAGCTTCAAAGTTGATACAGGCAAGATTTACGGTTTTCTCGGTCCTAACGGTGCCGGCAAGAGTACAACTATGAATATTATGACGGGGTGTCTTGCGGCGAGTGATGGAAAAGTTATAATCAATGGATATGACATTTTTGAAAATCCTAAAGAAGCAAAGAAATGTATAGGATATCTTCCTGAGCTTCCCCCTGTTTATATGGATATGACTCCCAAAGAATACTTACGCTTTGTCGGCAAGGCAAGGGGCGTCAAAAAGAGCGAACTTGGTGTTCAGATTGAAGAAATAATGGAAAGAACAGGTATTGACGGCGTTGCAAACAGACTGATTAAAAACCTTTCAAAAGGTTACAGACAGAGAGTCGGTCTTGCACAGGCTTTAATCGGTTATCCTGAAATTATCATTCTTGACGAGCCTATGGTTGGTCTTGACCCTAAGCAGATTATTGAAATCAGAGAACTTATCAAGTCATTGAAAGAAAATCATACAGTGTTCTTGTCTTCTCATATTCTCAGTGAAGTAAGCGCTATATGCGACTACGTAATGATTATATCAGACGGCAAACTTGTTGCATCTGATACGCCTGAAAATCTCAGTCAGCATATATCGGGTAACAGCCTTGAAGTTTCTGTCAAGGGCAGTGAAGAAAAGATTGTTTCTGCATTGCGTCACGTTGCAGGAGTTTCTGATGTTGAAGTATTGTCAAGTGAAAACGAAATTGTAAAGGTAAGAATTACGTCTGAGAAAGATATTCGTTCAGAAGTATTCTTTGCTCTTTCTGAAATCAAGGCTTCTATTATGGAACTTTCAAGCAACAGTATGAGCCTTGAAGATATATTCTTGAAGCTTACAGGCGAAGAAGATAGCTATGAAGAAGCTGAAGAAACAGACGAAGACGAAACAGAAACAGAATACACACCGCTCTTTACGTCTGAAACAGAAGAAAAGGAGGAAGAATAATGATTGCCGTATATCAGAAAGAATTAAAATCATATTTCAACAGCCTTTTCGGTTATTTGTATATTGCTCTCGTTTTGTTATTTATGGGCATATTTGCAACGTTCTATCATTTCAAGAATATGTCTGGCGATATTTCATATTCGCTCAACAGTCTTGCTTTGGTTGTGTTGCTTGTAACACCCCTTCTTACAATGAGAATAATTGCAGAAGAAAGACAGAGAAAGACTGACCAACTTTTGTATTCGCTTCCTTTGTCAACAACGTCGGTAGTTGTTGCAAAATATTTCGCAATGCTTACTGTATATTTTGTGCCCATGCTTATTATAGGTGTATATCCTTTGGTAATGGCAGGTTTGGGAACAGTTAACCTTATCCGTTCATTCGGCGCTGTTTTTGCATTTTTCCTTATGGGCGCTTGTCTTTTGGCGATTGGTATGTTTATATCAGCATTGACAGAAAATCAGATTGTTTCTGCTATTCTTTCATTTGTTGTTATGCTTATAATTTATTTCTCAGGCTCTATTGCGAATATGCTTCCTGCAACTTCAATGGCGTCATTTGTTGCTCTTGCAATCGTTGCAGCTATTGTGGGACTTATAGTATACGTAATGGTCAAGAATTATATTGTAGCTTTGAGTGTTGTAGCAGTTCTTGAAATAGGACTTTCAGTTGTATTCAAGGTTAAATCATCATTGTTTGAAGGCTTATTTGCCGACATTGTAGGCTGGCTTTCGGTATATGAAAGATGCATTAATTTCTACAACGGTATATTTGATTTGACTGCTATTGTATATTTCCTTTCGGTTATTTTCCTGTTTGTTTTCCTTTCTATTCAAGCAGTAGAAAAACGCCGTTATAGCTGATAAAACGGGGGTGGAAAATAATGAATAATACAAAGCTTACAACGAAATATTTGAAAACAGGCGGTTATTCCGTTCTTATTTCAGTAGTCGCTATTGCGATTATAATTGTTATAAACCTTTTTGTTAATCAGCTTCCTGCATCGGTTACTCAGATTGATATGAGTTCAAGTGACATACTCACTATAACCGAAACCACAACAAATGTTGTAAAAGGACTCAAAGACGATATAAAAGTATATTATATCGCTCAGCACGGAAGTGAAGACACATTTATCACAACTATGCTTGATAAGTATAAAGACTTGTCTGACAAGATTAAAATTGAGCAGATTGACCCAGCACTTAACCCAGGTTTCTTTACAGGCGACAGACAGAGTCTGAGCGAAGGCAGTGTTATTGTTGAATCTGCAAAGAGAAGCAAGACGATAACACCTGTTGAAATATTCTATCCCGGTGTTTCAATGGAAGAAATTTACAGCTATTACAGTCAGTATGGCTCAATGCCTCAGTCAACAGGCTTTGACCTTGAAAACTATATGACGTCTGCAATTAAGTACGTTACAACAGACGTTCTTCCGATAATTTATATACTTCAGGGACACGGCGAAGTTACGTTGCCTGAAGCATACAAGGGTTACCTTGACGAAGAAAGTATGGAAATCAAAGATTTAAATCTTGTTTCTCTTGAAAAAATCCCCGAAGACTGCGATTGTCTTTATATTAATGCTCCCGAAAACGATATTTCTGAAGAAGAAGCGACCAAAATTCTTGATTATCTTAAGTCGGGCGGAAAGATGCTTTTCGTTTCATACTTTGGTTATGAAGTTGAAGAAAAGCATACCAATATGAACAGCGTACTTGAATACTATGGTGTCAAATCTGTTGACGGTTTTGTTTTTGAAGGAGACGCAAACGCGCACTATCCGAACGCTCCTTTCTATATCATTCCGTCTTATGCAGAGCACGAAATTACAACACCCCTTACAGGCAACTATATGCTTATGGCGAACAACCAAGGTATAGCAGTAATGGATGATTTGAGAGATACTCTGACAGTAACACCCTTGCTTACAACAAGCAGCAAGGCTTATTCAAAGATTAATTATGAAACACAGACAACAGAAAAAGAAGAAGGCGATATTGCAGGTCCTTTCAACTTAGCTGTTGCTATAAGTGAGAAAAACGAAGACGGCACAGAAACACAGATTGTTTGGTACAATACTCCCGATGCATTCTTCCCCAGTGTATACGCTACTGCAGCAAATGAAGCTATTTTCAAAAACTCATTCGGCTTTATGTGTGAAAAACAGGAAGCTATTTCCGTTCCTGTAAAGAACTATGAAAACAACGTACTTGAACTCAGCGAAGCTCAGGGAAATATGATGACTACAATTTTTGCAATTGTAATACCGCTTGCATTTGTAGTTACAGGTTTTGTCGTATGGTTCCGTAGAAGGAGCAGATAATGAAGAAACTCGTAAAACTTATTGTTCTTGTGGTTGTTCTGGGGCTGCTTATAGCGGGTTATTCTATATACAACGCGTATACGAATAACCAGTTTGAAGACGAAGAGCCAGAAGAAGATTTGGCTGTTGAAGTATTGAAAATCGATACAGAAAGCATAGTCAGCATTGAATATGTTTTTGAAGATGAGCAGGTTGTGCTGAAAAAGACAGAAGAAAAATGGCAGTGGGAAAACGATGCTGATTTTCCCATTGACCAGACTGTTGCAAACAATATGGCAAAGTCTCTTTCAAATATTATAGCAACAAGACTGATTGCTGAAACAACTGAAAAACAGGCAGACTACGGACTTGATGCACCGGAGTTTACCGTTAAATTTACAACCAAGAGCGGACAGAACTATGATTACTATATCGGTAATTATAACTCTGTTGCAGAAGGGTATTATGCAAAAATCAGCGGTCAGGACAAAATCTATCTTATGTCAAATACGGCAAAAGAATCGTTTTTGTATACGGTTATGGATATGATAGAAAACGACAAACTGCCTACTGTTGATTCTGAAAAGGTAACTTTGGCAGAAGTAAAGGGAAGCCAGAACTTATTTATTACAACAAGTAACGAAGGTGCAGACTTTTACAGCGAGCCCTATACGTTTTTCACAAAGAATTCTGACAACGTGGTTTCAGCCGTTGATGCAAAAGCGGGTGCTGAGTTTATAAGCGCGATAGCTGAGCTGTCATTTGACGGTGCAATAAAATTTAAACCTGATAACGATACTCTTTCTCTCTACGGACTTTCAGAAGATAAGAGAATACAGCTTGTTGTTAATTACGATGAAGCGGTAGAGACAGAAGAGTCAGATACTAATGTTGAAGTTTCAACTTCAAAAAGCTACTCACTCTATATAGGTAAACACACAAATGAAGAAGGAACAACAGGATATTACGCTATGTTGGAAGGCTCAAATATCGTGTATAAGCTTAAAGGCGGAGAAGCTTTCTATAAGTCTTTGGAAGCTGATTTTGAGTCGAAACTCGTATGTCCTGTTTCAAAAGAAAAGGCTCTGTCAATCAAAGCTGAAATAAAGAAAAGTTCAAAAGTATATTCGTATACTATGGTTGATATTGAAAAGAAGGAAGAACTTATATCAATTTACAACAAACTTACTTCTCTTGTGTTCTCTGAGAAAAAGGCAGATGCAACAAAGGGAGAGATTGTATTTACAGCTGAATTTGAAGTGAGTGACAAAACGCTTGCTTTGAACGTGTATAAATACGATGACAAAAATTATGTAGCTTCATTTGATAAGTTTGACAATATGCTTGTCTCTGCTGAATCGGTTGATGAAGTTATCAAGGCTTTTGAAGAGTATAACAAGTAAAATAAAAATGCTACCTGTTTAATGGTAGCATTTTTGTTTTTTTGTGAAAAATAGTATTCAAAAATCTGCTGTAATGTTGACAGCCTTTTGGTTTAGTGATAATATTAAACTATCAATAAAACACAGGGGGTACAGTTAATGTACAGCGAAGTTTTTGAAAGATATGGCAAAATGGTTGACAAGTATAAAGACTTGTTGCTCTATACAGAAAGATATTTATATGCAAACCCTGAAACAGGTTTTAAAGAATATAAAACAAGCAAATATCTTGAAGAAGAATTTGAAAAGTTGGGATATACACTTGTAAGAGCGGGTAATATCCCTGGTTTCTATACAGAAATAGATACAGGCAGACCAGGACCAAAGGTTCTTATATTCGGCGAACTTGACTCTGTTATTTGTGCTGAACACCCAAAGGCAGACAAAGAGACGGGCGCTGTTCACTCTTGTGGACATCATTGTCAGGCAACAGCCTTACTCGGTGTTGCAGCGGCTTTGAAAGAAGAAGGTGCGCTTGACGGGCTTTCAGGTTCAATCAAGCTTTGTGCAGTACCTGCCGAAGAATTGCTTGAAACTGATTTCAGAGAAGAACTCAGAAGACAGGGAATAATCAAATATTACGGCGGCAAGGTTGAATTTATGTGGCGCGGATATTTTGACGACGTTGATATGGCGTTTATGGTGCATACAGCGACAGACGGAGTTCCCCACAGACTTTATTTCAGAAAAGGCTCAAACGGTTGTATTTCAAAGACTGCAATTTACAAGGGTAAGGCAGCCCATGCAGGTGCTTGTCCACAAGCCGGTGTAAACGCTTTGTATGCGGCAAACGTTGGTTTTAATGCAGTTAACGCTTTGCGTGAAACAATGGTTGACGGCGAATATGCAAGAGTACATTCAATTATAACAAACGGCGGACAGATAGTTAACGCCATTCCGTCAGAAGTTGCCATTGAAACACACGTAAGGGGTGCATCAAACAAGATTATCAAAACCGTTAACGATAAGGTTAACAGAGCTCAGGCAGCAGCTGCTGCATCAATGGGAGCAAAGTTAGAAATCCACGACAGACCCGGTTATTCGCCTGTTGAAAATGATGACACACTTCTTGAAATCGGCAGAAGAGTTGCTTTGATGTGTACGGACGAAGACAAAATATTCTATAACCCCGGACGCGGCGGCGGTTGTTCAGATATAGGCGATATTCAAATGGTAATGCCTGCAGTTCATCCTTATGCATCGGGTGCAGTTGGGGAAGGACACGGCGCTACTTACGAAATAGCAGACCCTGAAAGCGCTTGTGTATTCTCTGCAAAGTTCCAGCTTGCATTCTTGCACGAACTTCTTAAAGATGATGCTAAAGAAGCAAAGAGAGTAATCGAAAATGCAAATCCCACTTACAAGTCAAAACAGGAATATTTTGAAGCTGTTGACGCTTTCTTCAAGGATAAGGAAGCTGTTATTTATAACGATGACGGTACAGTTACACTTGATTTTTAAATTATAGAATAAAATGCGTATTGAACTGAGTTTCAGTACGCATTTTTGTTGTTTTATTATTGATTTATAAGACTGAATGTGATATAATTTTTGTTGTAAATTTTATGTTTTTCGAAAGGGAGAAAAGACTATGAAAAAAATAGTTGCATTACTTTTAGTTCTTTGTATGACTTTTGCTTTTGTTGGCTGTATGTCAAACCAGC
This sequence comes from Eubacteriales bacterium, assembly GCA_045649165.1. Lineage (GTDB taxonomy): Bacteria > Bacillota > Clostridia > Oscillospirales > CAG-272 > RGIG1995. The sequence continues at coordinate 13,198 of JAZRPI010000121.1, forward strand.
CCGATGATGAAGTTAGTCCTGAACAGGCGTACAAAGATTTTATGAAAGATTTTAACAGCCAGAGCGCCGTAGCTTTGAATGCGCGTGTTGAATACTCATACGACGGCAAAAAAATGCTTTTGGCAGACGTAAAGAATAACTGTGACGACACAATCAGTGAAATGGTTGTTTCTTTTGCAACGTGGAACGAAGACGGTGTCTTTGAAGTTATCAAAAGCGAAAATCTTCCTTACAATACTTATGATGTATTTGAAGTTACACTTGACGGCGTTACAGTAAACCAAGCGCAGACTTGGGTTGCTGACAAGGGCCTTGTTCTTGCTGAAACTTCTTATGATATCAAATACGCTGAAGCAATCGTTTGCTCTTGTAAAATAGGCGATACAGAATATACAAATCCTTTGTATGATGCTTGGAAAGAGCAGTATATAGGTGTATCTCTTGCTGATTTTATAAAAGCTGAAAAAGATGCCGCATCTTCTACTGGAAATCAACAGCTTACAAGAGAAGAACGTTACCCTGATTTTGCAAAGAAGCTTGAAGTACAGGAAGTGCAGGCTTGTAACGTAAAATTTGATGCTGAGCTTGAAAACAACGACAAGATGCTTCTTGCTGACATAAAGAACAACCTTACAGAAACAATTAAAGATATAAGCGTTTGCTTTGTAGCATGGGATGCAGAAGGCAATCCCGTTATGATTAAGAGTAAATCAGGTACATCAAACGATGCTTACGTAAAGCTTGTCGGTTATGGTGATATTACTCTTGAAGCGGGTCAGTCATGGCTTGCAGATAACGGCGTTGACGTAACAGGTTACAACGTTCTTAACGAAGATATCGCTACTGTAAAGGCTATTGTTGTTTCATACACAAAGGCTGACGGAACAGAGTGGAAAAATCCCCTTTATTCAGAATGGTTCGAATTCTTTGGCGGAAATAAGCTTGAAAGCTATATGACGTCAGGAGAAACAAGCGGAACAGAAGAAACACCTGTAGTAGAAGAAGCACCTGCATCAGCGGATACTACTGCAGCTTAAATTCAGATGATAACAAAAAAAGTATGTACCAAATCGTACATACTTTTTTTATATAGTTTATAAAAACTTTGCTCTAAGTTCAATAACCTTGCCGATAATACAAACAGGCAATTCTTCAATCTGTTCGTTATTATAATACATAGGCTCGTATTTAGGGTTAGTTGAAATCAACATAATGCCATCTGGGCGTTTTTTGATTTTCTTACATGTAGCTTCGCCATCTCCAACCATAACGATGCCTATTTCGCCGGAGTTAATATCCTGCTGCTGACGCACGATGACAATGTCACCCTTTGACATTTTTGGCTCCATACTGTCGCCGTTGATGCGCAAAGCAAAGAATTCACCCGTTGAAGCCAAAGCTTCGGGTATTTCTTCCCACGTATCCGAGTCGGCAATATCAATATATTCCTCAACCGCTGTAATAGGAGTACCTGCGGCAACGTTACCAAGTACAGGTATTTTTACAGCTCCACGGTTATTCTTGTTTTCTCTCTCTCCTACAAGATAGCTTGTAGAAACGCAGAATATGTCGGCTATTTTTTGCAGAGTAGACATTCTCGGAATTTTTGTATCATTTTCCCAGGTAGATACAGCTTTGTCCGAAAGCCCAAGAAGTTTGCCGAATTCTGCCTGCGTGTATCCCTTTTTTTCACGCAAATGCTTAATTCTTTTTCCTATTGTCATACTAATCTATCACTCCCCTTGTATGTATTATATACCAAAAGTAGAGAAAAGTCAATATTTTTTAAAAAAATTCTACCAAAAGTATTGACATTCCACTAAAAGTAGAGTATAATGTACCCGTAAGATAAATCACGGAAGGAGTAAAGTATATGAATAACTACATTGATGAAAGATTTATACCTTATCAAAGACCACAGAAAGCGATAAAACCGACTGCTTATGACAAAAAGGGCGCTCCACTCACCCGTAAGCAAAATTCTGACGGTATAATACTTCGTAGTTTGAGAATAATGGCTGCTATTTTTTTACTCTTTCTATCTACTTTCGGTGGAGAAGAAGTGAGAAATGCAGACGAAACTATTGGAAAAGCTATTAAGAAGTGTGTTGTATATGCAGGTATAATCGGCGGATGTTGGCTTATGCTTGTTTTACTCAGCAATATTTTGAATGCTGTAACGCTTTTGCCTATGTGGAGTCTGATAGCAATATTTGCTGCCACAATACTTCTTACTGCCGGAATTAAAACTAAATAAGATTAAAAGTACAAACTGATAACGCCCCTGAATTTTTCGGGGGTGTTTGCAACGGTCAAGCAAAGGAGCAGAAAATGAGACATATTGATGATGGTTTCAGTTATGATTTTTACGCTTATGAACAGGATATTGTGGATTACTATCGCAGAAAAAGCGATTATGACACCGAAGAAAGTGAAAGACAGTTCAGGGAAATGAAGGTAAGTGTGCTCGAAGACGACAGCGAAATGACGTTTTCGTGCGGTATATTTTAATTTTTGGTAGTGAAAGCAAAGGAGATTTTGAATTAATGGCGAACAAAACAATAAACGTAGATGCGTTGTGTCCTTTTTTCTTTACCGAATCTGCAAAGAGTGTAACCTGTGAAGGTATTGTCGGAGAAAACACCGTGACAAGATTTACATACAGCTCACAAAAGGTAACTCATGAGAAAACGTATTGTACGTGCGATTATGCAACTTGTCCTATATATAAGGCTAATATGAAAAAATATTAAAAAAACAAGGCTCTCGCTTTTTGCGAGAGCCTTTTGTGTTACATATTCTTAAGCTGTTTTTTGAATGTTGCTATAAGTTCTTTATACTGTTCGAGAGTCATATCGGGCAGATAGGGTGTAAACGAGAAGTAGCCGTCAAATGAACGTGAAAGCATAATTGACGCAAGTTCCTTTACTTCTGCGCAGCCGTGGTAGAGCATTATAGGTTCATGAACGTTATAAAGCCCGTCGGTTATACGAAGGAAAGAAATGTAGTTTTTAATTTTACTTGAGTAGTATACGTGGAAGAAAGGATGTCTTTGCATACAAACATATTCAAATGGATTGAAAATTGCTGAAGAGTTGTCTATGGTTTTTATTAACTCAAGTACTGTATTTTCGTTGTTCATGAAACTCTTTGAACAGTTTTCGAAAAGCAAAGGAATGCCGTATGATTTTGAAAGTTTTGAAACGAAGGTTAAGTCGTCGTTTTCTTCAGGAATTATTTTTATTCCCTTGACGTTAAGAGTAAGCGCTTTTCTGAAAAGAAGATTAAGGTTTTCTTTGTCAGAAAGGGAAAGAGTTGTTGTAAGAAGAACAATTCTCTTGCCGTAGTCAATAAGCAAGTCGCGCAAAACTTCAATTTCTTCTCCTGTCATAGAGTAGAGCGCTTTGCCGTCTACTACATCGCCTATTTCAATATTATTTATACCAAGCAGAGAAGATGTCTTTAATTTTTCTTCAAAACTGCTTGCTATTTTGTCGGATATTTCAATACTAAAATTATACATATTACTTTTCCTCCACTACGCAAACTTCGCAATGCTCGTCGTGGCATTGGATTTTCTTGTAACGTGAATAGTCAATTTTTTCATCTGTGTAGAGAAGTCTTGACCAATGACAAGAGTTGCAATTTTCGTTTTCGCAGATAAACAGCAAAGGATTTTCTTCCATAAGCTGTTTTCCGAGAGCAAACATTTCTTTAACGTCAATTACCTTAACCAAAGCGTTACCGATTTTACCTTCGTTCATAAGGTTGTTTTTTCTTAAAATAGGTGTCATTGAAAGGAAATCACGGTGTCCGGGGGGGAATTTTTTGAGTGTAAATTTTTTGTTCTTATAGTCGTCAATATATGTAGGAGCAGGAATATCGAGAGTCAGAAGATATTTTGCGTCAATAGCTTCTTCCATTGAGTGCATTGTTGTATTTCTGTCCATATCAACACCGAGAAGCATAGCTTTTCCGCCAAGTTCTGCAATTTTAAGATAGGGTGTACCTTCGCCGCAGCCTGTTTCGCATTTGTCGTGGTCTTTTGTAATATATTCAGCGTGCTTACCGTATGCCGCAACAGAGTGTACAGGGTGGAGTGAACGAAGAACACCGGGTCTTCTTCTGAAGCATTCGCTGAGATAGCCTACTGCTGACGGAGAAGTGGGAGCATCAAATGGTGCAAACCAACCTGTAAGAGTTGACATAACGAGTGTGCCTTCTTCGCCTATTGCTTCTAAAAAAGCATCAATAACGGTGTCAGCGCCGCCATCAACCTTGCCTATTGCGGTTAGTGCACTGTGTAAAAGTAATATATCGCCTTTTTCAATACCCATACATTCAAGGCTGAATACTATATCTTCTTTGGTAATCATATTTTTTCTCCTTAATTATTTTCAAAAATTACTGTTCTGCAAGGTGCGCAGCTTGTACCTACAACATTGATTGGTAAGCTTGTCAATGTAAGGTTTTTTGTGCCTATATTTTCGAGATTTACAAGTGGCCCTAAAAGCAGTATATTAGCATTATAGAACATTTCAAAAAAGCCTTCCGGTTTTTCTAAGTTTTCCCAACGCGGAACGTCAGCGCCTAAAATATATGGTTTTTTTGAAACTAACCATTCCATAGCTTCATAAGACAGATAGGGAGAACATTCAAGATATTTCTTGTCTGACCAGTATATACCCCAACCGCATGAGAAGATGAGAGCGTCGCCTTCTCTTATATCAAGGTCTTTTGAAGCGTTTTCAAGCATTTCTACTGTGATTTTTTCTCTTTTTCCTGTCTCAAATAGCTGTCTGTCAAGCTTTATGTGTGAGCAACGTACGTTACACAGTTTTTCTACGGGAACGGTTTCGAGATTATAGCTTTTTTCCGGCCCAAAAAAGTGGGCGGGAGTTTCAAGATACGTGCCTGTTTGCGAGTGAAGACCGTCAAATATTTCGCAATATACTTTGGACTCTACCCATTCAGGCTGTGGCAACGGCTTGATTTTATATTTAGGGAATGGTGGTTCATAGTTCCACATATCGTCTCTTATTTGTCCTGTAACGTCAATGATTTTCATAAAACATTCACTTCCTTTTTATCTATTTTAGCAATTATTTAAAATAATTTCAATATATTTAAAATAATAATTGCAATTTAGAATTATGTGTGTTATAATATTGTAAGAAATTGTAAAACGGAGTATGTTATGAATTTTCTTAATATTGAATATTTTTTAGTAGCCGCAAAAGAACTTAACTTTTCAAAGGCGGCAGAAAAATTGTATATTTCACCACAGTCTCTCAGTACACATATTGCAAAGCTTGAAAATGAGCTTGGTGTTGATTTGTTTTATCGTGACCACCCGATGCGTTTGACGTATGCTGGAGAAATACTTGTGAGATGTGGTCAGGAAATACTTGACAAGAAAAACCAGACAGTAGACGAATTGAAAGATATTGCCGATTCAAAGAGAGGTAAATTATCTCTTGGGATATCTCACACAAGAGGTCTTGTTTTCTTGCCTTTGGTATTGCCGAAGTTTCACGAAAAATATCCCGGTGTTGAGATAAAAATTCTTGAAGCGCCTACGTCAAGACTTGATACAGCGTTGTCAAACGGCGAAATTGATTTGATGATAAGCTTGGTACCTTTTTCAAACAATGACGTTGAATGTGTGAAGCTTGTCAATGAAGAATTTCTGATGCTTATTCCTGATAAGATACTTGATACATATTTTCCGACAAACAAAGAAAAAGTTCTTGAAAGACTCAAGAATAATCTTGATTTGTCATTGCTTAAGGAATGTCCTTTCCTGATGTTGAACAGCGAAAACAGAGTTCGTATGATTGCTGATAAAGTGCTTGGACAGAATTCTGTAAAACCGAAGGTTGTTGTTGAGCTTGACAATATTGGAACTTTGCTTGAACTTGCAAGAAAGGGAATGGGAATTACTTTCTATCCCCATACTTTGCAGTCATTCTCAGCTTCTGATAAATTTGAAGGCTTCCACGTTATAAAAGTTCCTTATGGAAAAACACAAGCGATTGGCGTTGGATATCTCAAGAGCCGTTTCCTTTCGGTTGCTGCAAAAGAATTTATCCGTATGCTTCAGGAAGTAATACAATAAAATATTTAAAAAGTGTTGGGTTTTCCCGACACTTTTTTTAGTATAAAATAAAGCTTTTTTTGATTTTTAGTGTGTGTCCGCACGAAGAACAAATTTTATTATCCGAGTTTTCAAGACTGCCGCATATAGTACAAACTGTATGTGGCTGTTCTTTTTCTACTACCTGTAAATATTTTGTGCCTGCTATATGTATGACTTTATCGTTTTCTTTGTAGTGTTCAAATATTGGTTTTGCAGATAATTTAAACGTGTCGTGAGATTTGCCGATAACGCGTTCAAAAGCGATGACTTGCTTTATTTTGCCATTTTTTGTTTTTATATACAAAGTCAATCTTTCTATATGTGTTTTTGCCATAAAATTCCACTTTGCATATCCATTTCTGTCGTAGTTAGTATAGTAGGATAATTTGATTTTTTCGACAGTTCCAATATAAGACTTGTCAAACAGCTTATATGTTTTAGTAATAAAAAATGGAGAAACCAAAAGTATTAGCGATATAAAAAATGGTATTTTACCTATCCCTAAATATTCCGCGCGATAATTTATAAGAAATATTATTATACCAAACGCAAGTGTTAAAATAAGCCATTTTGCAAGTAGTTTGGTCATCTGTTTTTTCACATATTGCTTTATGTCGCTTGGGATAGCATAACCTTTCATAAAATTATCTCCCTTTAAATCTGTTTCCTTGCGCGTCCGTATTCGTCGTTTAACTGAAAGTAAGGGCAGTTATTGTCAGCACTTGTAAGAAATCTCAGCATTTCGTCTTCGTCAAGATTTTTTACACATTCATAACATTCGTCGTCTTCATCGTAAATAAAATATACGCAAAGGTCACATGATGACTGTATTTTCTTAGCCATAAATATTCTTCCTATCTTTGTTATTCAACTGTAATATCGGCAACTTC
>JAZRPI010000122.1:0-42709 GCA_045649165.1 Eubacteriales bacterium
TTTTTTTTGCACAAAATTTGACAAAAATTGCCCTAAATTTGACAAAAACTGCCCTAAATTTGACAAAAAATGCCCTAAATTTGACAAAAAATGCCCTAATTTTTTAGATTTATATTGACAGTCTAAACATAAAGCGGTAATCTTAAATTAACTTATAAAAACGAAAATCGTAATGAAAAAAACGATTTTCACAAAGTTTAGTAAGTTTAATTTGAATCCGCTTGATTAAACTTACTAGCAATAGTAGGGATAGCCCCGATAAACAAGCGGATAGTTTATCGGGGTTTGTTTTTTTTAGGAGAACAAAATGCAAAAAATTATGCGTATCTACAAAAATGGGAAAAAGTACAAGAAAAGAATTCTGGTAGCTTTTACCAAAAGCGAAATCCTACAAGCCGTACTCATAGGACTAGCAGTAGGTTATGTAGTGATTCGAGCAATTGTATAGGCGAATAAGTAAAAGGCTTAACCAAGGGTTCAATTCCCTTGATCGCCCATAAGTTCAGGTGGCCACCGAACTAATTTATTAATGGAGGTTCTGAATGGAGAAAGAACCAAAAAATGAATTATTAGAAATATGTACCTTGCTTAATCGTGGGTATGTAAATGGAACAACAACATATTGTGTTGTTTGGGCAGAAAAGAACGAAGATGAGTGGGTAATTAAAGTTAAACCACAACAGCGGGAGGTAAGCGATGAGTAGCTTATATGAAATTAGTTCTGACTTGGTGGCACTACAGGAATTAGTAGATAACCTTGTGGATGAAAACGGAGAACCTAGAGATCCAACTCCAGAAGAACAAGAGCAAATGAAATCATGGTTTGAATGTTCGATTGGAGAGTTTGACGGTAAATTTGACAATTACTGCAAATTCATCAAAAACCTTAAAATCTCTGCAGAGAGCGTAGAAGCAGAAAGAAAGGCTCATAAAAACGAAATTGACCGCCTTTCTAAACGCTCTAAAGCATTGGAAAACAGAGCCAAAACAGTTCAGAACCTTTTGTGGTTCTGTATGCAACGCTTAGGGTTGAAAAAATACAAAACAAACTTGTTTACCGCGAATGAACAAAACACACAAATTCAAATTGAACAGTTGGCAGGAACTACACTAGATGCAATCCCTGAAAGATTTCTAAAGCCTAGAGAGTTAGACACTTCTGCAATTAAAGATGCAATTAAAAGTGGAGAACTCAAACAAGGTGATGGCACACCACTCGGGGCGACAAAATTATTCTTTGTAAAAAACAACAAAGAATTAGAAAACATTAGATGGCACCAGGGAACAGCCCTAGTGTTGAGATAGGAGTAAATATGACAGATTTAAACAAAGTTACTTTGATTGGTCGTTTGACTAAAGATATAGATGTGGGCTACACACAGAACGGTGCGGCAATTGGGAAATTTTCACTCGCAGTTAACAGAAGCAGAAATGGGGCAAACGGGAAAGTAGATGAAGTGTCTTATTTCAACTGTAAAATCTTTGGAAAATTGGCAGAAACAATGAAGCCATATTTGCTCAAAGGAAAGCAAATAGGAATAACAGGATACTTAAAACAGGAACGATGGGAAAAGGACGGGCAATCCCAAAGTATGGTCACAGTTGGTGTTAAAGAGATTGAACTTCTTGGTAAAAAGGAAAATCAATCAGAAAGCAACGGATATGGCGGATATGACGCTTATGGATACGGGGAATAAGTATGAGACAGAGTGAATCAATTAATACCTTACTTAAGTCATTAACAATGGCACAGAGCCAATATCCAACACTGCCTAAAGACAAAAAAGGATACGGTTATAACTATACCGATCTAGACACAGTTATAACAACAATAAAGCCAATTTTTGAAAAAAATAAACTTGGCTTTATTCAAAGTCTTACAACACTAGAAAACGGAAAAAATGGGATAACAACTAGAATATTTAGCGTAGAAGGTGAATGGATTGAAGACACTATTGCACTTCCAGATGTAGCAATGGCCAAAACCAATGCGGCACAAAATCTAGGGGCTTCAATTACCTATATGCGAAGGTATGCTTTGTGTTCAATGTTGGGAATAAGTTCTGATGAAGATGTGGATGCTACCACTACAACGGAAACACAATCTAAACAAACACCATCTAAACAAACACAATCTCAAACACCACAAAAGAAAAATACACCTATCAAAATAAAAGGCGGTCCTGACACACCAGACCAAACAAAAATAATAAATGAACTTCTTAAGACTGAAATAAACGGAATTAAAGTATTCAGTCCAGAAGAAATCAAACAGGTTGCTAGTTGGCGATTGGAATACACTGCAGATGAAGTTATAGCAACACTTTCAGAAGAAGTTGCTAAAAGAACTGCAATCCAGCCAGAAGTTCCAAACAAAATATTTTAGGAGGTAAAAATGGCAGAAATAACTTTGACTTTAAAAAGAGTTTTTCAAAAAGGTTTAATCAGTTTTCAAATCCCCACAGAGGCTGTCCTTAGAGAAAACTTAGTCAAAGTTATATCTGCCTGTCGTGATAAACACAATGATTATTGCACAATCACGATAAGAACACCAAGAAAGCCACGGACCACAGGGTATAAAAGCCAAAATCATCACCTTAATGGTCATATAGTGCAGATATGCAATGAAACGGGTAACTCTTATGCCACTATTAAGAGTTACATCAAATTAGTAGCTGTAGAACAATTCGGCTACCCATACGAAATATTCAAAGGCAAATTAATACCTAAAGCAGAAAGTGACTGCGACACAGAAGAATGTGCAATGTTGATTGAAGCTTCACACTATGTAGCGGCAACAGAAGGTATTTGTTTGCGGGAGGAATAAATGAATACTTTGGAAAAATGGAAACCAATAACCACATATAAAAGCTGGATTTTTGACGGAAAATACGAAATTTCTAATTGGGGAAACATTCGCAATGTTGAAACAAAACAACCACTTGCAACTTTTAGCACTTGTCAGGGACAAGGATATCTAAAAACTCGCATATACGATAAAGAGAAAAAAAGAAGAGTTCTATATCTTCACCGATTAGTAGCAATGTACTTTGTAGGTGCAGAAGAACCAGGACTCGAAGTAAATCACAAAGATGGAAATGTACGCAATAACAGTTACATCAACCTAGAATGGATTAGTCATAAGGCTAATGTTCAACACTATCACAATGGGAGAAAGGCTGTATGAACTTGTTTGACTTTCCACAATACCAGATAAAAAACAAAATTAGATTAATAGAACTATTCGCAGGTGTTGGAAGTCAAGCAATGGCACTTAGAGATATAGGTGCAGACTTCGAACATTGGCGAGTGTGTGAATTTGACAAATATGCAATTGCAAGTTACAACGCAATCCACAATACGAACTTTGAACCAAGCGATATAACAAAATTGAAAGGTTCAGACTTGGGGATAACAGACACAGACCAATACACCTACTTAATGACCTATTCATTCCCTTGTCAAGATTTGAGCCTGGCAGGAAAACAAAAAGGAATGAAAAAAGGAAGCTCCACAAGAAGTGGTTTACTTTGGGAAGTAGAGCGATTGTTGAACGAGACAGAGAATCTGCCGCAGATTCTCTTAATGGAAAATGTGCCACAGGTTCACGCAGAAAAGAATATGCCTGATTTTCAAAAGTGGTTGGAGTTTTTAAGAAGTAAAGGCTATCACAATTTTTATCAAGATTTAAATGCCAAAGACTACGGAGTGCCACAAAATAGAGAAAGATGTTTTTGTGTATCAATTTTAAGTCCTGAATATGTTGAGTACGAGTTCCCTACTCCAATAAAACTAACAAAAGTTATGAAGGATTTACTAGAACCAGAAGTCGATGATAAGTATTACATCAACACACCTAAAGCAAAAGAACTTATAGAAAAGTTGATTGTGGAAAATAAGTTATCAGATGAAAAAACAACTGCATACATGAATTATAACTTTGTGGATAAGGTTGATACAGAATGTGCAAAAACCTTGTGTGCAGATTATAAAGGTTTTGGAACAGGGTTTGACACTATGAACGGAGTGATTGAACCATCTGAAAAGCAAGGGGGGGGGGGCAACCAATCTTTATGAAAAACATGATTGACAAAACAAAGTGGCAATGAGAGGCAGAAACCCAGAGAACCCATCCGACAGAACACCAGGAATACATACCGAACAACGGCTAGAGCCAAATTCAGAAGGTATCTGTAATACCTTAACAACAGTACAGAAGGATAACTTAGTGTTAGAAGAAACAATCAAAATAAAACAAGCGACAAAACAAGGATATGCAGAATGTAAAGTTGGTGGAGTTGCTGATTTTTCATTTCCGAATAGTAAAACAAGACGTGGCAGAGTTGAACAAAACGGGGATGTTTCACCAACATTAATGGCAGGGAATAGTGAAATTGTAAAAATTGAAAAAGTAGGACAAATAAGTAACGAAGGTTCTCAATGTGGAACAGTAGTATCTACGAATGGGTTATATCCAACTATATCAGCAGGGTGTCATGGTTATGCTAATCCGCATATTTTAGAAAAAAATACAGATGTAATTATATACGATGATTACAACTCTAATGTTCCCGAAAATCAGGATTGTATCGGAACACTAACAACTAATATAGGGAGTTCAACAATAAGAAACGGAATTAAACTAGTCGAAAAAAATAATTTTTACGAACAAGCAATAAAAACCGCAGAAGAAAACAATGCACAAGAAGGTGATATTGTAGACGCTTTTAATCGCAAAGTGTTGAAAGAAGGAATATCTCCTACAGTTACCACAAGACCAGAAGGAAAGAAAACAGCAATACTTCCTGTTGTTGAAAAATACAGGATTAGAAAACTAACACCTAAAGAATGTTGGCGATTAATGGGCTTTACAGATGAAGACTTTGAAAAAGCTGCAATTGTAAATAGCAATTCACAATTATACAAACAAGCAGGAAATTCCATTGTAAAAAATGTATTAATGGCAATTTTTAACAAAATGGTGGTGACAGCATGACAGAAGCAGAAGAAAAACAAAGAAAAGAAGCAATGGCAAGTTGTGGTTATTTTTGCGAAGTATGCGGAAAAAATCTAACCTTTGCAAATATGCAAGGTGCTCACAGAATCGCCAATACAAAAGCCAACAGAAAAAAATGGGGAGATTTTGTTATTGATCACCCATTGAACATAGCAATTGTGTGTAGCTTACCGTGTAACGATAAATGCAACATCGGAAATAACCCTGGGAAATGTTTTGAATTGATTGAAAAAATAATCCAAAGAGAAAAGAAGAGGTTCTGACATGAAAAAAGCATACTTCCAATATTATGAAACATTTGAAAACTTGGTGCAGAAATTCAAAACTGCAGAAGAAAGGGAAAAATTCAGAGGTTACATTATTAATTATGGCTTACACGGGGAAGAACCTGCAGAAGAACTATCTGAAGCAATGACAATCGGATTTGAAGTAGTCAAAGAATTAATCGATGACCAAATCCACAGAAGAGAAATCAATCGAGCAAATCGAGAAAAGAAAAAAATAAAAACAGAAAACTCTGGAAAAGAACCAGAACCAAAAGAAGAAACAAAAAAGTTTAAAAAACCAACAACAGAAGAAGTTCAAGAATATTGTCAGGAACGAAAAAATAATGTGGATGCAACACAATTTATTAACTTCTATGAGTCAAAAGGTTGGAAAATTGGAAATCAATCAATGAAAGATTGGAAAGCAGCTGTTAGAACTTGGGAGCAAAGAAGTCAAGTTCCAAACACTCCAAAATTAAAAGCGGAACATTTGACATTTTAATGGGAGGAAAAATTGATGATATCAATTAAAAAGATTTGTGAAGAATATTATTCTCTGCTCGGAGAAGAGAATATCCGACGCTCGATAAAACAAGCGGGGTTCAAAATTGAAAAAATAAACGACCTTCAACATATAAGTTTAAGTGATTATGAAAAATTGAAATATTATTTGTCTAAAACAAACGGTGTGTTGATTAAAAATCAAAAAATTGAAGACAAATGTCAAATGTTAGACCCTGACAGAGAAGCAAGAAAAAAATTGTTTATGGAAAAATACGGACCACACACAGAAAAATGGTTTGACCCAAAGTGGTGGCCTAGCTATGAAGACATAACACCTTCAATCTTTATTGGATTAGAAGATGACCAGGAGGAAGACATTGCTTAGATATTGTAAAGAACATGGAGAATATGAGAGCCAAACAGCTGAAATACTTGGTCGTAAAATCTTTATTGGCTGCCCACAATGTGAAGCAGAAAAAACAAAAAAAGAACTTGAAGATTTGAAACAACAGGAACAACTTGCAATTGAAAAAGATTACATTAATCGTGGCATAGAACCTGAATTTTTTAATGCCACATTGGAAAATTTTATTCCAGAAAATGCAAGCGAACGAAAAGCACTAGAAGCTGCACAACTTATGGCTTCGGGGCAAATTAAAAAAATACTGTTGATTGGTCAAAATGGCGTAGGAAAGACACACCTTGTTAGTGCGCTTGCCAAAATAAAAAAAGGTAGAGTCTTAACAATGTTTCAGTTTAGTAGTTTATTGCGAGCAGGTTACAACAGAAAAAAAACTGAAATTGAAACAATCGAAGACGAGTTATTGTCATACCCATTAGTGGCAATCGATGAGTACGGTCTATCGAAATGTTCAGAAATGGAATTAAACAGCCTGGCATATTTCGTAGATAAATGCCACACAAGAAACAAAGATATTGTACTAGTTTCAAATATTTTCACTTCTAAATCCGCCAAAAGTGATGCAATTGAAAATTACATTCCGAACGCAGTTATATCCAGATTTATGTGTAACTCGGTAATAGTAGAGGTGGAAGGTCGTGACAGAAGACGGGCAACTTTTACTACCCTTTGACGAAGAAACAAAGGAGCTGGATTTGCCATTTTTTGAAAACCCAAAAAATGACAATGAAATTTTATTAAATCTTCAAAGCGAATATAAGAGAGGGAATGAAAAAGTAATAAGTCAAATTTACACGCTTAGTGTAGAAATTTGTAAAAAATTTATTTCAAAAAAAGCAAAAGGAAATAGATTTATCAGAAGGTTATCTCCTGATGAAAGAACGGAAAAAGCAATCGACGCAACTAATTATGTAGTTATGCGTTTGATGAAAAAAAAGGAGTGGTACATAAAAACGAGTTTTACTGCTTATTTGTATTTGAGAGTAATACACGAACTGTACCACCAAAGAAAAGTAGACAAAATAGTGGCATTCGTAGATATAGACGATTTGTATCAACAATTAGATAACGAATGTAATTATTTATAATTTTGAAAACAACAGTCGTTGGCTGTTTTAATAAAATCTTGTGCAGAAGAAGCACACTAAAAAACTTTTCTATATTTTCACTTTATTAACGCAGGCTTGACTAATGCCTTGCATTTTGTAGGTTCGTTGAAAGCAGAAAGCAAAAATTAGTCATTCTTGGAAATTACAACCAATGGTTGTAAAAAAGCTATCGTTGATAGTGATAAAAAAAACTAGTGGTAGCAGACCACACAAAAAAAATCTGCTTTTTGATGTTATAAGGATACCGTTTTGTCAGTACGGATGTAGTAGAAGGTTCGTAGAAAGCTATTGCATGAAACTGACTAATTGGAGGCAAACAATGGCATTTAGTGAACAATCAGAAAAATTGACACTAGATTTGATACAAGCAGAATACTTAAATGCTTGTAATAAGTTTGGAGAAAAGTATAACTCACTACATGAGGGATATGCAGTATTACTTGAAGAAATAGAAGAAGCGATAGCAGAAGTAAAAAATCTAATCATTGGTAAAAAAATGATTTGGCAATATCTAAAAGATTACGACCCAAAAAGTGTGAGTATTTGTTTAGAACAATCAATGGGGCTTGCTGAAGGTTCTGTTGAAAATGCTATCAAAGAACTAGCACAAGTTGGAGCAGTTTTAATGAAGATTAAAAACACACTTCAATCAAAAGAAGAAACAACAGAAAAAAGAAAGGTATGTTCAAATGCTTGTGAATATATTAATAGAGCATACGGAAGTTATTTTTGCAACGGTCAAAAAAATGCACCTAATGTAAATTTAGGTGATGATTGTTATTATAATGATAGAACGGAAGAGCCAAAATTTTAAGAGGTAACAGATGAAAACTAAAAGAGAGATTTTGGAAGAGTTTATGAAAAAAGGACATTGTGAAAATATAAACTGTGAAAGTTGTCCTTATGAAAGTAACGGGTGTGGTAATGGCTTTAATCCATTAAGCTACAGACTACGCAAAATCGGAGCAATGGCTATTCTTAGACATAACCGTAAGAAAAGAAAATTTGACCCTAATAAGATATTGACTTGTGTTACTGCTGAGCAAGCGAAGAAAGGTATGAGAGGTTACTTTGCAGACTGTTTTGCAGATATGAAGTCACAATTTAAGATAAAACATATTCGAACCTTGTCTGAAATAAGAGATGAAGAAGCTTATCAAAGATTTATAGACCAAGCAGGTATTTCTTGGGATTTATTTTATCCAATGGATGAGGTGGAAGAATGACAGATGAAGTTACAGATAATGACAAATGTTGTATTTGTGGGAAAGTTTTGTTCATTAACGGAAAAAGACAAACTGACTTGTGTTATCATCTCGGATTAAGCCGAAAACGCATACTCAAAGATGGTTGTTATGCAGACGGTTCAGAATGTGCTGTACTTATTTGTAAATCTTGTTTCAGTAGGAATAACAACGAACTCATAATGAGAAAAATCTGGAAAGGACATGAAAGGTCTAAAAAAATAAGAAAACAAAGAGGTGAAGAATGTTAATATTTCCACTAAAAAAACAATGGTATGAAAAAATAAAGTCTGGTGAAAAGACTGTTGAATATCGTGAAATGAAAATATATTGGATAACGAGAATCTGTAATGCTACACAAGAATGGAATTATCAAAATAACTACGGATGTGTAATGTTTGAAAGTGGAACAAACGAAGCAGTAAAAGGAATTACTAAAATGACTTTTATTAAAAAAATGCCTTGTATTTTGCAAAACGGATATAACCCAAAAACACGATTAAAAGCAGATATTTCAAAGATTGAAGTAGTAAATGGTAAGTATACAGACCTCGCTATAGATAAACCTGTATATGCTATATATCTTTCAAACATAAGAGAGTCTTCTATTAGTGAGGTGAAAGAATGCTAATTTTAATTGAAATCTTATTTTTAATTTTTGGGATTATTTTTGATAAAAACGGTTTGCTTATTACAACTTTAATTTTTAGTAGTTTTTGGATATTAGTGACATTGTTGCTGAGCCAAAAAAAGAAAGTTTCTAAGTTTATATTTTTTTTGAGAATAATTTGTTTCGCATTATCAATTATTTATCTTGTTATATGAGGTGGAAGAACAATGAAGTATACACCAGAAGAAATTAAAAACAGACTTTCCAACATTGGTGAAGCAATTGGCACAATTGCACTTGAATATATATCTGAATTAGAACAAGAAAACGAGCAATTAGAACAACAGATTGAGAAAATGAAATGTTGTAGGAATTGCAAATATTGGAATGTACCTGATGATGTATTTAATACTCCTTGTGAAAAGTGCGATGTATGTAAAGATTTTAACAAATGGGAGTTAGCAGAATGACTAGAACACAAGCGGGAAGAAAAGCAAAAAAGAATGGTCAATATTTTGAAAACTTTTTAAATAAAGTTTTTAATACTTGCTCACAATTAGGATACTGCAATATCGAAAAAACACCAGAGCCTTTTAGATTTATTAAACCCTACTCTACAAATCTTTTTGTAGGTTGTTATATTAAGTCGGCCCAGCCCGATTATAAAGGCACATTAAAAGGTGGCAGAAGCATTGTATTAGAAGCAAAGAGTGTATCCACAGGAAAAATAAGTTTGTCTGCTTTGACAGAAAACGAAATGGCAGAACTTATAAAACATAAAGAACTTGGGGCTTGTACAGGTGTAATTGTTTATGATTCTGCAAATGGGAATATTTATTTATTGCCAATTGTTATGTTCGAACGAATGCAAGACTTGTTTAATAGAAAACACATAAAACTAAAGGAAGTAGAAAAATTTTGCATAAACACAAAATTGGTAAATAAGAACTTATCTGATTTATTTAGTTTTATAACTACTCGCACATTTGAAGATTGTCAAAAATTAATCGAATTGTAAAAAAAATTAGTTGATAAATATCCGATACAGTTGTATAGTGTAATCAAGAGAGGTAGAAAGCTACCTAAGGAGTAAATATGAAAAGATACGAAGTTATCTTCTGGAATGGCACAAACGAAAACGGATACAGAAGCAGTTTGTTTTTTTCTGCAACAACAAGAAAAGCTACAAAAGAAGCGGCAGAAAAATACATAAAAAAAACAGGATTACAAATGCAGATCATAGCAATTATGGAGAGTGCATTTAATATAAAATAGGACAAAGACCACCAACTCGGTGGTCTTTTTTATTTTTCTTACAAAAAAGACTATAAATACAGGAGATAAACAATGAAAACAATAGAACAGATGTATAACGAAGCAAAAGCACTAGTTGAGGATAGAACATACAATATCGGTGAGATTTCTGAAAAAACAGGTTTACAGAAAACTGCAAATGGATGGGTAAAGCCTTCTGAAACAAACTTCGGAAAAGTAAAACAAAATAAAAATGGAGAATGGGGTGTACAAACCAAACAGGGAAAGAATTCTCCATTTATTAAGCATAAAAATGAATCAGAAGCAAAAAATGCTCTTGTAAATTATACAAAAGGATATAACTCAGTGGTGAAAACAAAGCAAGATCCACATTCAGAAAAAGCAAGACAAATAAAACACTGGAATAAAGAAACTAAAAAAATAATGAAAGAGAATAAAGCTCAACGGAGAGCTGAACGAGCTGCTCAATTTAGAAATGACAAAAATCTTAAAAACCAGAAAAAAACAGAAAAAGAAGAAAAAAGCAAATGGGAAAAAACAACTGACTACCTAGGAAGAGACAGAATCTCATTAAAAACAAAACAGGGAGGTCTTGTAAGTATTTATGAAACAGACAATCCAAATCAAAAAAATAATCGATTTAGAGTAGATACAGGTACACATACAAATACATTTAATACAATGGAAGAAGCAAAAGCGTTTGCTGAAAAACACTACGGAGACACAAAAGAAAATGGACCAAAGGGTGATGTTGACAGATTTGTTAAAAACAATAAATCTATGTGGCAAAAGAATATTGAAAAAGCGCCAGATGCTAGATTGAAAGAGTTAGCTGCAAAATCAGAAAAGGGAAACGCCGCAGAAAAAGAAGTTGCAAAAATGGCAAAAGAAGAACTTGCAAAAAGAACATCTTCAACAAAAGCTGAAAATCCTTATGCTTTATCAAAAGAAGAAAAAAACGAAGCTATGAAAAATCCTAAAACAAGATTATCTCAAAAATATGATGAAGTAATAAAATCTAAAAAAGGTACACCACAATATAATACAGCTCTTGAAGAGTATACAAAGGAAAGAGAGATTTTTAAAAATTCACAAGGTGTTGAAGCATTAAAAGGATTTCCTGTAGTACCAATTTCTAAAGACTCTGCCTGCCGCATTACAGCCGATACAAAAATTAAATTAAAAAATGTAGTGGAAGATAGAAAATATCAGATTGGTGAAATTTCAGAAAAGACAGGTTTGCAAAAGACTGCAAATGGGTGGGTGAAACCAAAGAAAGGGACCTCCACAAAGAAAGAAGAAAGTAAAAAAGAAACAGCAGAAATAAAATATACAGGGGAATGGAAAACAGATGCTGAAAAATTCGACCCAGAAGCGCAAGAAGGGATAAAAGAGTTAGCTGCAATGACAGGCAAATCAGAAGAAGAGATATATCAAATTATGAAAGTATTTGTACCAGGAATGCCAAAAGAGCGACAAAAGGAAGAAGAAAACAAAAACACATTTGTAAAATTTGATAAAAATCCTATTTCTGCAGATGTTGGAGATTGGGCCTTCTCTTCTTACGAAGACGGATCTACAGAAGAAGAATTAGCAGGATTTATCTACGAAGCAATAGAAATGGATGCAAATGTGGATATTGGAGAAGTTTTACACAATCTCGATTTACATGTAGAAAATTTCGATAAAGACAATCAAAAAAAATGGGAAAAGGTAAAAAACGATTTTATCAAAAGGTTTAAACCGAAACAAACTCATAACCCTATGTCCACAAAAAATAAAAAAGAAGAACAAAAAGAACAGAAACCTAAGAAAGACTATGGGAAAGCAACAGGTGCGGCAAAAAAAGTAATAGATATGATTGATGATCTTGAAGTTCCATATAAAGATTTTTTCTTGGAATGCTTACAAAAAGGACTAAGTGTAGACGATGCTCTAGATGAGTTACGATCTAAAAAAGTTGCTTATTATGCAGGTTCTAAGTTTGACCCAAAAAAAGAGAAAGTAAATCAATTTTATGACCTCCAAGATACACTCAAAAATAAGGGATTAAGGACCGTTGTACCATTAAACTGGGGATTCTGGGAATAATATGAGTATGAGAGAAGTAACACTAGATACAAAGATAAGATGAAAAAAATAATACAACTCCATTTTTCTTAAGACATAGCTCTGACAAGTTCAGAGCTTTTTTAATTTTAAAAGACTATAACTATATGAGAGAAATAACACCAGATACAAAGATTAAATTATCACAAATAAAAAGACTTATTACTGATAAACATAGTAAAGATCAAGTCGGAACAGTCAGAAGATGGTCAGATAATAAATTACATGAGAAAACAAGTCACGGGTGGAAAGTTGTAGCAAATAATAAAGAATATGAAATAAAAGAATATAAAGAAGAGAAATCAAGAAAAGATTTATCACCCAAAATAACAACACAAAAGCAATTTAATATTTTTGTGGATAACTTATTTAATAAAAACTATAAAGAAGCTGTTTCTACGATTCACCTACCACAAATAGATAGAAAATTATTAAAACAATTAGGTATCAAAGATAACACGCAGTTTATTTTTAAAGCTAGATACCCACACATAAATCCACAGAGAAAAGCAAACGAAGGTCAAGCCTTAAGGGAAGAAGAATACAAAGCCATTCCAAATGCAATAAAAAACGCAAAAGAAGCATATATTGATAAAGAGAATCATAATTTTTTTATTATATTTCAAGATTTAAAAGATAATTCAATGGTAAACAAAATTGTATTCAATAAAACAATTAAAGGGAATTATTTAGTAACTATAGGAAAAGTAAATAAAAAGGAAAGTATGAATAAGAAAAAAATATTGCTCGTAAAAGGTAGGAGTTGAACCTACATACCAGTCATAAAATAATGGCTGCCTATTTCCACATTTAGGTACATTTACGAGCTTACTATTATAATAAGCTATTTTTATTAATAAGTCAAATAAAACTTTCCATACAAAAAAGACTATATAGGTATGGAAGTAAAATGCAAAACACAACACACACTACCCTTGGAAGAATTAACAGAGTTTCAAGGGAACCTCAAAGAACGAGATAATGTCGATATTGGCAAAATTATCAAGTCAATTAAAAAGCATGGTTTCTCGTTTCCTTTCTTTGTTTGGAATCATGATGCAATTAATCATGTATTGGACAGTCACGGAAGACTTAAAGCCTTACAACAAATGGTAGCACACGGGGAAAATATTCCAGAATTACCAATTGTATATGTAGACTGTCGTGATGAAGCCGATGCAAAAGAATTGTTACTTAAATTAAACAGTCAATACGGAAAAATGACTGCAGAAAGTATAAAAGACTTTCTCGGAGATTTACAAATAGATTTTACAGAGTTAGCAATTCCTGACGGATTCCTGGACCTTTCAATTTTGGAAGAACCCAAAGAAAAAACAGACGATGATGAAGCTCCTGAAATTGACTATGAAGAACCTGCTCAAAGCGAACAAGGGCAAGTGTATGAACTTGGTCCTCATAGATTAATGTGTGGAGACAGCACTAGCGCAGAAGATATGGCAATTCTTATGAATGGAGCTAAAGCCGATTTAATCATAACAGACCCACCATACAATGTTGATTATGAAGGAAGTAACGGAAAAAAAATCCAAAACGACAAAATGGAAGATAACTCATTTTTAAACTTTCTGACTGCGGCATTTAAAACAATGCTTGGAGTTCTTAAAAACGGTGGCGTTTATTATATATGGCACGCAGATAGTGAAGGTTTTAATTTCAGACAAGCGATAAAAAACTGTGGTGGTATTGTTCGGCAATGTTTGATATGGGTTAAAAATAGTCTTGTTTTAGGTCGCCAGGATTACCAATGGAGACACGAACCTTGTCTATATGGTTGGAAAGAAGGCGCTGGTCACTATTGGGAAGGTGCTCGTGATTTATCCACAGTAATAGACAACAGACCAAATTATAAAACAATGAACAAAGATGAACTCATTGAAGAAATAAAAAAACTTCGAGGTGACAATATCCCGTCAACGATTATCTACGAAGATAAACCAAGTAAAAATGATGATCACTCAACAATGAAGCCTGTCAAACTTTTTGAACGATTAATCAAAAACAGTTCAAAGGAAGAGGATATTATTCTCGACCCATTCGGTGGTTCAGGAACAACTATTATTGCATCACAGAAATTAAACAGACACGCAAGATTAATGGAACTTGACCCAAAATATTGTGATGTTATCAGAAAGCGTTGGACTAAATACGCAAAAGAAAACGGTCTAGAAATTGGTAGTGGAGGATTAGAATAAATGACAAGAAAGAAACCTAATCGAACACAGAAAAGACATAGAAGAGATGCAAGATTTTATTGGATGGGGTTCTGGTTTTGCTGTCAAGAAATAAAAGAATTGCCTTTATTGAAAAAAATTAAAATCATCTTTTATATTTTTAGCCCACACAACAACACCAAAAGAACTAAAGTTATAAAAGAAATATTAAAAACAAAAATAAGAAAATAGAAAAACGAGAGGTAGTAAGCATGGCAAAAAAAATATCAAAGAAACAAGTGCTAGACGCCATACAAGGCTCTTGTGGAATAATTTCTAAAGTGCAAAGAAAACTCAAAGCTGCACTGCAAGAAAACTTTGCGTGGGAAACTACAAAGAAATTTATTGAAAAATGGGAAGACACAAAAAAGGCATTCCAGGAAGAAAAAGAAGCTATTCTTGATTATGCAGAAAGTAATATTCACGAAGCAATCGTATCCAACAGAGATATCCAAGTATCAAAATGGTATTTGATGACCAAAGGTAAAGAGCGCGGATACGAACAGAATAACACCTTCCAAATTGCAAATGATGAACCTTTGAATATTAATTTTGAAGGAGCAAGATTAACTCGTGAAGAATTGTTAAAAGCAGATAATATTGAAATTGGTGGTCTTTGTGAAGAAAGTTCTACCGAATGAAAACGATTTAAAAGTATTTGAACACCAAAGACAAATTGTTGATGGACCGCACACTTTACCCGAAGTAGAATGGTTTATTCTTGCAGGTGGGTATGGGTGCGGTAAATCATTTTCAATTGTGTTATGTATTCTCGACATTGTAAAAACATACAACGGGCAAGACATAAGTGTGGGAATAGGTTCAATCACAATTACACTTGCAAAAAAAACGATATGGAAAGATTTATCGGCAATCCTTAAAAGAAGCAAATCAAAATACACATTCAACAAACAAGATAATACACTGATTATTGGAACAATAACTTTTTTCTTTATTGCAATAGAACAACCAGAAGATATCTACGCATACAATGTGAATATATTTTTATGTGATGAGATAGACGAATTGTCACAATCTAAAGTATTGGATGCCAACAAGGCAATCCGCGAACGCACAAGAATTATGCTTCCTGATGGAAGAAACCCTTATATTATGTATTTTACAACGGTACAAGGATACCGTGGACTTTATAATGTTGTGAAAGAATTGTCACGCACTAAACAAAAATACTTTCTTGTTCGTGGAGAAACTAGAAAAAACACAACATTGGCAAAAAGTTATATAGATTCTCTTTATGCAATTTATGACGAAAACGAGCGCATGGCGTATCTAGAAGGAAGATTTGTGAACCTTCGAGCAGGACGAGTGTATCCTGACTTTCAAGATTCAACTTGCTTGTGTAAACCGTTCGATATTGGTGCAGAATACATTGTACAGATAGGACAGGACTTGAACAGTGGATTTTCAAAAGGTGTCGCACTTATTAAGAAAGACAAAAGACTATATATAGTGAGAGGTTGGTCGTTCGTAGAAATCGGTCAAGCTCCACAGATAATGCGTAGCACATATGTAGAAAATGAAATCGAGTGGTATCCTGACTCTGCAGGAAAAGAAATCTTAAAAGGTTATAAAAAAGAAATTATAGACTATGGGATTCAATGCAGAATTGGTAAGGCAAACCCTAGAGTTATTGACCGTGTTTTTTATATTAATAAGTTATTCAGAATGGGGTTATTAGTTATGTTTGACTGCCCCGAAACTTACGAGCTGAAAGAAGCATTAAAAACAAGGCAATATGACGAAAGTGGGAAACCTGAAAAAGGAAAAGGTGAAAAATCACCAGACCACTACTGTGATGCATTGGAGTATGTAGTCTACAGAATTGTCAATTCGGATCCTGATTTTATGGACCTTAAAGAATTATCAAGGGAGAACATGAACAAAAATGGCCACCTTCAAATCGCTTAGTGAATCAGAAAAAAATGAATCCTGGAAAAAAATATTCGATGTATTGGCATCTAGAGAATCAGACGAAATAACGAAAGATTCTGCAACAGAAATAATACTAGATGCAGGAGAGCTCCAAACAATTAGAGATACACTCTATGAAGAGGTGAAGTCCAATCTTGGAGAAGTCCAAAGTTTGGACGAAATGAAACAATCACTAGTAATTGATACAAAAAAATTAGTAGATACATCGCTAACAAGAGCCAAAGAAGAATTAAAACTGATGAAAAATCAAGGCATTGTTCAAGATGGATATTACAATCCTATTAGTGGAATAGGAACTTCTATTGACCCAGGTATTCACACAAAATCATTTATTCCTGTTTCTATGTCACCATCAGAAGCAACTAGTTATTATGCGAGCGGTGGCATTCCAACAAAAGTAATTAATAAAAAAAGTGGATGTTTGAACTTAGATGGTATTAAATTTGAAGGGAAAGATTGGAGTCCAGAAGAACTAACACAATTAGCCGATTATGCACAAGAATGTGGATTTACAGATGCAAAAGCACAAGCAGATGTGAATGCATTAATTTATGGTGGGGCTATTGTTTATCCAAAGTTTGAAAATGACAATCCAATTTTGACACAAAAAAATATTAATGAAATATTGGCCGCTCAAACAAAAGAAAAAGATTTTATTAAATATTGGGTAAATGTTGACAGATGGAATTGTGTGTTTGTACCTGAAACAAATATCACACTCCAAGATTATATGTACGCCAAGTCGGTTTTTATTCCACTTGGTGGTGAACGAGTAAATACACAACGCTGCGCAATGGTTCGACCAAACAAGCAACCGTTCTGGTCTGCAATTACTCAAATGGGGTGGTCAACTTCTGACTTTGAAGGTTGGATAAAGGATTTTGAGAGCTACGCAATTATGAAGGCTTCTTTGCCAATTATGGCACAACAAATGAGTTTGATGTATCACTCCTTCCCTGCTGACGGATTAATAATTGAAAACGGTCCAAAGTATGCAGAGCAATTCTTTAAAAAGAATGAAGCAGAAATGAGAGATTGGTCTATGCTCAATCCTAAAGCAATAAATAGTGTTGGAGAAATTAAAATCCTTGACCGTACATATTCAGGATTTAAGGATTTGATTCAAGAATCAAAAATAGCCTTTGCAGCAGGTTGTGGAATCCCCGAAAGCGTTTTATTTGCAGAAAAGCCAAGCGGCCTTGCAAGTGATAACTCAAACGATGTTGAACTTAAACAAAGTGAAACAATCAGATTGTTATTTAATAACATAGCGCCAAGTTATAAAAACTGTATCGAATTACTAGTTTATTCCTGTTTTGGTAGAAATAGTGATCAAGCTAAAAAGGCTAAAAATGTGAGAATTGCTCCAGACACAGGAATAATCGTATCAGACCAAGATAAAGCACAACTCGGTCAGGCATTTGCAGCAATTCAAGGACAATTAATAGGCACAGGTTGGCCGCTAAAAGAAGCCGTTACAATGGCTCAAAAGTTTGTACCTTCTGCAGAAATCGACGATAACATTATGGATACATTGACACAAGGTGAATCAGAAGGAATGGACGAAAACTTGTGGAATAAACTCAACAGAAATAACGGAAATGATGGAGGATTTGAAAATGGACAATTATGATATTTTCAGACGCGTAATGGAAAAAAAACACGAAGTTATGAAATCTTGGGATGAAGTTGTATTTGAAGCTGAAATCCCTCTTAGAAGTTGGATGACAGGAATAATGACTTCTAATCCCACAGATGCAGAATTAAAAGCAATAGCACCTGTTCTAAATACAACATTTGAATGGCTCAAATATGGCAAATAAATACAGTGGTTATATTTACGGACCAAAGACTGTAGCGGGATTTAATCGTATGCAACGGTTAGGATTTCCTCGTCCGATTTTTTCTGTTGAAAATAAGATTAATACCCACCTTAAAAAAGCGTATCAAAACTCGATTAAAAAAATCCTAGATGATTTCTCTAGAATTGCACAATCTACGGGGCTGACACAAGATGCCGACATCAGTAATAAAACAGCGGACTTTTTTAACCAATTGGCAGAAAACAAAGATTTGAACCAAAGAACATACCTAGTTATGGCAATGAACAACTTGCAAAGAGAATGGGAACAAGCAAGCCAATCTTCTGACTATGACGAATATTCAGAAGAGTGGAAAAAAAAACTAGATAAAATCTTATTTGAAAATCAAAAGGATTTTTTAACCCGTCTTAACAAAGATGCATCGGAAAAGTTTCAAGCTAGAATAACAGACTTCTCTATTGATAAACAACAGCTTTTTAATCAACACATGAAAAGGATTAGAGAATTATATCTCGATAATTCATTAGAAAGAATTCAAGGAGAAGAAAACGAACTTAAAAGAGAATTTCTAAAAAAATTAAATGCTTACATTATCGGAGATACAGAAACACTTGATGTATTGGAAATAACAAAAGATTTGCTTAATGATTGTGCTAGAATGGCTCGTTTTTTTGCCCGTGACCAAATGGCAAGGTTTAATAAGGCTGTAACAATTGCAACCTATGAAGATGCAGGAGTTACCAAAGTAAAGTGGGTAACAGCGCAGGACGGGAGAGTAAGAAATTCTCATGCGGCTTTGAATGGCCAAGTGTTTAGTATAGATAATCTGCCGCCAGAATTAAATGACTATAATTGTAGATGTGGTTTAATACCCGTTGAATATAGGGAGTAAAAAAAAATAATGATTCAAGAAATATTAAACATTCCTGCTGTGTGGGGAATAATTTATATGGTGGTTACTGCCGCTGTTGTTTTTTTGTTTTGGATATTCAAGACAAAAAATGTGAAGTTCAAAGATGTAGAAATCATTGAAAAGACACAAAAAGAGCTTTATAGAACCGAAGGTAAAAATACACTCGACAATCAATGTTGTAACGCTCACAACTTAATTAAAACGATTTGGATTGATTTGTTTGAAACAGGAAAAACAATTTTTAATATAACAGATACAAGGGATTTATTTCTACTTGAAGATATAACACATTTGATTGAATCCAAATTAAACTATGAAGTAAAAAACGATTTGACAAAAAATCACATCACGGAGAAATCAGACTACGAACTTGCAATGTATTCAGAAGCGAAGGCACACGGATACTACAACAGCGTAAAAGCAAGTCTTTATTATTACAATAGCCAATTACCCGAATATAACCTTCCAGACATTATGGAAAATATCACAGTTGAAGATTTTATAAAAACTTTTAAGGCAATCTATTTTGGTGCTTGTAAAATTGCAGGAGGAAAACAGAATGGTTAATCCACAAACACAAGCAGAAAAATTGACAAAGATAAATCCTAAAAGACTTCAAGCAATTGCAGAATATGGGTGTTGTGCATTTGTATTGCTTTGGTGCTTGGGGATAGAACCTGACGACATCAAGGCAATTGTAACACTCGACAATATGATGGACGCAAAAGCACTAGATAAGGAATGTCTTGTCTATTGGGATAAGGCAGTATCGTATTTGACAGGACGCAGATGCAATGTAATTAAAGAAAATATTACTACGATAAAAAACATAAAAGAAAGAACACCTGTCAGATATGAATATAACGAACTATCGCATTGGGTGGGTGTTGAAGATGGAGAAATTAAATTCAATTCACTCAAAAGAAGTCAATGCGTGGAATTTGGAGAACCAAAAGAAATGCGAATATTAAAGATAAGCGGAGTGTAATATGGCAGAAGTGACAGACAAAGAATACAACAAATGGAAAAGCAGAAGATGGCTTATTACATTGTGGGCAATGCTTATGGTGACATTCATTGTTGTTTTTTCAATGATTAGAAATACAAGCGATTGGGTAACTCTTGCTACAACATTAGTTGCTGTTCCTGTTGCTTTTACATCGCTTGAAACCTTGAATAAAAGGCACATTAAAAAGCAAGAGTTTGAAGGAGATAATGAATGAAAGCATATTTAATAATGGGATTGATAATCCTTGTTTTATTTGTGTTAGTAATAATTTTTATAAAATGTTTAATAAGTTCTTCAGAGAAAAACAAAGAACTTAAAAAACAACTTCAAGCAAGGAATGAGAATATAAAACAATTACTGATACATTCTGAACAACTTGTAACAATAAATCAGAAAAAGACAGATGTTTATAAACAATTAGCGGAGGCGAAATCAGATGAAGAGATTAATAAAATTATTGCTAATCTTATTAGTTCTAATAACAATAAGTTGCAAAAGCACACCACAAAATAAAGTAGAACTGCCACCAGAACCACAAAGGCAAATACAAGAAAATCCCGAAACCATACAAGAGTATGCGTTTTTTGTGGCTTACTTAGAATTCTTAATACAAGAATGGGAAGCATGGGGAGAGACAGCAAAACAGGCAATAAAGGAGTAGCCTTCCTTAAAAGGTAGAGCAAGGTACGCTTCCAGCCTTGCTCGTTTTTTTTGAGTTATTCGGAAAAACAGAACAACTCAAAAGACTATAAAGGTATGGCAGAATTAAAGAATATCAGAATAGCAGTAAGTGGAATTTATGATTATGCATTGGAAGAGATTCCAAGTTTAAGACTACCAATGCCAGGACACGGTGCTCCTGATTGGGTTGAAGAAAAGAGAATTTATAAAGTTTATAGACCCGCTGAAACATTAAGAAGAGCTTGCGACAAGTTCAAAATGTTACCTTTGACACATTATCATCCACAATCACCTGTGAACGAGCAAAACTTTAGAGACTTAACTATCGGATACACAGGGGAAAATCCATTTATTGATTACATCAAAGATAAAGATGAAGTAGGAATCCGTAGTAATGTTATGCTTTGTGATCAAGAAGCAATGGATTCATACAACCGTGGCGAAACACAACTATCACCAGGATATGTTGCAGAGTTTGAATGGAAAAAAGGAACAGACCCACACGGGAACGAATATGACATTGTTATGAAAGAAATAACAGATGTGAATCACCTTGCGTTATTACCTGCAGGCCGTGGTGGTAGTTATGCGGTTGTTTTAGATGAAGCACCAAAAAGAAAAACAATTTTTGACCTTGTAAATACAAAAGACGGTGCACCGATAGGAAACGATAACGCAAGTAAAGACCATAAAAAAGAAAATTCGGAAGGCTTGAGTGATAAAGAAAAAACTCATCTTACAAAATTATTAAAAGAAAACGCTGTAGAATTTCCAATTGTAGAATTTTCAGAAGAGAATTATAAGAAATACTTGGGAACACCAATTGATACTCCATTAGGGAAAGTGAAACTCGGTGAAAATCAATTTGAAAAATTAAAAGCAAAAAATAGGCAAAATCTAATAGGGGCAATACGGGAAACACTAAGCAAACCTTGTTTTATAGCAGAGGAAAAAAACGGAACAACTCTATATGTGAAATCTTTTACAAAAGATAACGAACAGAAAAATATTATGTCTGTTGTTATAAAAAGGGATGGTTTAAATATTTCTATAAGTACTCATGAAGAACGAGAAAGTCAGATTTTAGCAAAAATAAAAAAAGCTGGCGTTCTCAAGGAGACAGCCAGCGACGACGGCACTGTACACGATAAATGTGTAGCCGATACAACTCGCGTTGTTTCTTTGATAATAACAGAAGATACCCAAAAAGTCAAAACAATTTTTGAACGCGTACAAGGAACGGTGTTTGACCGTTACAGAAAATAAAAAAGACTATAGATGTATAGGAGATATAGCATGAAGTTACTAACAGGTTTATTCAGAGCTGCTCGCCGAAGATTACAAACAAAAGATACAGACCTTGGAGAATTCAGAGTAAAAATCGAAGAATTAATCAAATCCAAGGATTCTATGTCTGATGATGAAATTGTAACAAAGGTTGAAGAGCTTAAAACAATGACAGAAGACCTTCCTGAATCAGACGAAAAATCACAGTTAGTGCGATTCTTAGAAGACTTCAAAGAAGTCAAAAATCAAGATGAAGCAACTGCAAAAGAAGCAGGAAAGGCTGTAGCTGATATGTTCGAAAAACTCGATACAGAAGCTATGAAAGATTATCCAGAAACAACAGAAACAACAGAAACAACAGAAGAAGTTGAAGAAGTTGTGGAAGAAACAGAAGACCCTGAATCTACTGACACAGCAGAAGAAGTTGAAAAAGTAGAAGAAGAGGAAGAAACAGAAGAAGTTGAAGATGACGACCCAAATAGTGAATACACAATGGAAGAAATCTATCAGTTCTTTAAAAAACGCGCTGCCGAAGATGAAGAATTTATTTCTTTTATTAAAGAAAGAATGGCAGAAGATGACGGGGAAAAAGTGGAAACTTTAGGTGAATATGCAAAAGAAAACATCAAAGAAGATGTTGAAAATATCACACAAACTAAAGACCACGCTCCACAAATTAAAATTAATTTAGGAAATACAAATAAAGGCGGAATCGCAAGTTTGTATAACCAAATGAAAGGAGGGAGATAGTGGATAGTAATATGAATCTTTCTATCGGTTTCAAAGGTCAGATAACAATTGCTGCACAAGCAGTGCCAATGCAAGAAGGTTATCTTAAATTAGGAGGATGGGTAGACGAAAGTCAAACATCAGGCTTGAAGTTTGGAGTTGTAGTATCTGCAGACCCAGATACACCAAATAACTTTGTAGCAGGACTAGCTAGTGGGAATGTATTCCGCGGTATTTGTATCTTTGATGATGCAATTGCAGCAAATAGCCCTGCTCACCCTACTTCTTATTTAATCGGTATGCCTTGCGCTGCACTTGCACAAGGATTCTGCTTTGTAAATGGTTGGGGAAAAACAGTTACAGGAGCAATTGACCCAGTTATTGGCTGTAAAGCAATCTTTAATACTTCAACAGGAGCAATAGAATTCGTTGCAGGTTCAACAGAAAGTGCTCCAGAAGGATTTGCATTCATACCTGGATGTACAATAAAAGATATTGATGAAGACAACGGTGCTTTATTGTATCTAGCATAGGAGAGATAGAATATGATTATTAAAACACATTCTAATTTTAAGAAATTAGGTCGTGTTGTTAATTCAATGCTTGCAAGCAACCCTAAAGCTGCGGCAGCATTGGAAGATGCAACACTTGAAATCGGACCAGCAAACGACAGAGCATACGGAATCCCAGCTTCTGCAGTAGCACACCCTTTATATGTAGGCGATAGTGCAATGCTTGGTGAATTAAAAGAGTGTACTCCTGCAATGGAAGCATTATTCAAAAAGAATGAAGCAAACATTGAAATGCATCCACTTTATAACACTATGACACATAAATATGACATGGTGGTTAAAAAATCAACATTTGTTGGAGACTCTGGGGAATACCTTGCAGGACAGGCTATCTCACCTTGGAATGCTTCTTATTTCTCAAAAATCTTTAAACAGCCATTGTTGTACAGCCACGCTCGTGACATGGTAAAACGCGATGCAGGAACAAACCCTTGGGGTGAAGTAATGAACTTACAGACAGCTGCATACAGTGGATGGGCTCAACTTGGTGGAGCTGGTACAGTTGCAGCTAACTTAAAGAAAAATATTAATGTACAGGCAGGATTAATGACTGCTCAAATCATTAATATTAAAGTTTACTTCAACTACACCACAGAAGAAATGCAAAGAGCAACAGGTGGAAATGGTTCACCATTTGCAGGTCAATTAATGGCTGAAAAACCAAAATATGCACAGTATGTACTCGATATGATTACAGACTATTTGACATATTATGGTAATGATGAAACAAACACTATCGGTCTGTTTGATGTAAACGGTGAAACAACATGGGCAGAAGACACACTTGCAGAAATCTCTGCAGATACAAGCAACACAACACAAGGTAGTACAATGTATAAAGCATTGGCTTCTGCTGTTCGTAAGTTTATGGACGATGCATATAACAAGTTTGATATCGTACGCGTTGCAATGGCTCCAGCTGCATATAACTTGTTGACATCAACACCATACTCTGACAATTACGAAGCAAAAGCTCCACTTGCAATCTTCAAAGAAAACTTTGAAGCAGGTATGACAAAAGATGGTGGAAAAGTAAAAATCGAATTCTACTCTGACCCATTACTTGCTGCAAATACAGTCTTCAATGATGATGGTTTAGACCGTTTAGTTATTACTGCTCCAGAAATTGGTGCAGGACCAAACGACGATAAACAGGACTTGGTACTTCTTGGAATTCCACTAGAAAACTTTGCATATCCTGTATATCCAAATAGTTATGACCAACAGCACTGTGTTCTACGCAGATTTGCTGGTGTATTTGCTCCTGTGTCACAGGCAGTCAAAGTTTATGCAGGTTTTGGTGTAGCACCAAGTGCATAGTTTATAGGACTGTCAAAAGGCAGTCCGTAATAACTTAGGGGATAAAATCTCCTAAGTTATCTTATTTCATAAGAAAAGGAAGCAACATGAAATATATTCAATCATTCCATCAGTATCCTGTAACATTCAGTACAGTAGATATCACAATCCCAGCAAAAAATGCACAGGGAGAGTCTAGAAACATTTGCGAAGTTTCAGAAGAAAAACTAGAAAAATTGCAAAATGGTGAGCCATTGTTCAGAGCTTTAGTAAACAAAAAACGCTATCGTATTTTGAACAAAATGCCTGAAAGTTACAAACCAGCTGCAAGACAGATTAATGAAGCACTTGCAGAAGCTGAAAAAGTAAAAAAAGAACTTGAAGCTGCAAAAGCTGAACTTGCACAGTTGAAAGGTACAACAGAAAATGTTGAACCAACAGTGACAGCTGAACCAACTGTAACAGCTGAACCAACAAATACAGAACCAACAGTGACTGAAAAAAAAGCAATTGAAGATATGACATATCCAGAATTGCAAGCAGCAGTAAAAGCTCTTGGTGGAAGTGCATCAGGCAAAAAAGAGGAATTAATCAAATTCTTAAAAGAAAAAGAAACTGAAAGCACAGCTAAATAAAAAAGGAGAAATAATGACACGCATAGATTTTGTATATAGTTCAAACTTTCCAACTCTTACAGATGACCAAATTAATATGGCATATACAGAAATATGCGTGATTTTTTCAGGCGTTAAGGATTTATGGGGTGTTTTGGACGCGGAAACAAGAGATGCAAAAAGAACACTTTTATTAAATTTATTAACTGCTTGGTATTTAGCAGACACCAATCCAACAGCAGTAGAGGGAGTCGTTTCTAATGGTGGAATGGCTCTTACATCAAAAAGCATAGGTGGAACTTCTGTATCATTTGACGGTCTAGAAGCACAAGAAGGTGTTAAACAACTTAATACTAATGTGTTCGGACAAAAAGCCCTAATGATGATACAAAGTGCTCCTGAAAGGTTTGGTGTGTATGGCTAGTTTTGATATTAATGCAAGGGTTAGAAATTCGGTAGATTCAAAAAAAATCCAAGATGTAGTACAGAGAATGAAAACTAGAATCTTGGTCGGATATCCGAGTGGAAGAATCCATGTAGAAGATGCTCGTCTTGAAAAAGGCAATTCAGAGCAGATAGAAACATCAGAACTTGCTAAACAGCTTTTTTATGGAACAGCGACAATTCCTGCTCGTCCATTCTTGGAAGATGCAATCAGAGAAAATAAAGACGAAATTGCAGAAACGCTTAAAAGTGAAGCACAAAAAGAATTCAACGGTGGACAGGCCAATTGGATCAAAGTTGGAACAATGGTTGTGGGAAAGGTTCAGGAATTAGTAAGAAGTGATTATTACAAAAATAGTATTCCTAACAGTCCGAAAACAATCGCACAAAAAGGAAGTGATAAACCACTTATAGATACGGCTGATTTAATCAATTCAACAACATTTATAGTGGATAAAGGAGGTAAAGAATAATGGCAATATACGGTGATATGCTCCTTTACTTTCCAGAGCAAAAAACAACCTTTACTGTATACCAACAAACACCACTAATAAATGGTGGGTGGGAAAAAGTGGAAGGGTCAGAGCTTGTAATAACAGGTATTCATCAGAACACAAAACCAACCCAAATAAAAGACGGAAACGGGAATCTTGTTGTAAGTTCTGGTTATGAATTATGGTCACACACAGGTGGATTAAATAATTATTTTACAGTTATCAATGGATATGTATATAGATTACTTTCTGTGAACGATTGGAAGACAGAAGGTGGATTTTATAGATATTCGTTAGACAAGGTGGTGGGTAATAATGGACTTGAATCAGACAACACTGCGTGGAATCTTGGCTCAAATTCTTTCAGTTGATGAAAAATATATTGTTCCAAAACAGGGAAATTGGTGGAATCCGCAAGAAAATCAAGGGAATATAAACAATTGGTGTGCGTATGTAATCAAAGAAGGCAAAGGCAGGACTGTGCCATTTTACCATTCTGAAAACGGACAAAACTATGCAACACAATTAAAAATAACTACGATTGATTTACAATTTGTAGGCCCAAACAGTGAAGACATCGCCAATAGCGTGTCTTTTTGGTATTTAAGGGAAGATGTCAAAGAACAATTTGAACAAGTACGAGGTTCAATCTTGCCATCTGATGCAATCGCAAGGTCAAGCGTTTTTTACCAAGACGGAGGAAATACGGTTCTTGCTTGGAATACACAAATCAAAATCAAATGGTTTCAACTAATCGACACGCAACAAGGAACAATGCCACTTATTCAATTAAACGGAAAAATTAATCAATAAATAACTATATAGGTAGGAGGAAGTAATAACATGAACTTTCAAGGATCAATAGCTCAAGAGAATGTAAACTTCCCTATTGAAACGGTCATAGAACCATTGGCAGGGGAACAATACTCTAGAGCACTTATTTATATTCCTTTATCAAAAGTATCGGAATATTTAGGGGGAATGGCAGATAGTCCATCTCCAGGAGCATTAATAACATTAAACTCTAGTAATTTTGGAACAATTACAACAGGAGCCTTAAATAGTTACTTAGTGCCATTCTTTGCAGAAGCACAAGCTGCATCAGTAGGAATCGCTGTATATAACGACACTACACCAGAAGAACCTGCAGAAGGAGAAGAACCAGAAGTTATTGAAAATACTTTGTCAGAAGTATATCAAAACACAAAATACTGGGCTTATTTCAAATTTGGTGTATGTTCTGCAGATAATTATACAGCATTGCAAGTAGAACTCGCACAATTATGTGCGGCAGATATTTTGTACAGTGCCTTATGGATTGGAACATCAGACCAGAATGTTCTAACACAGTCATCTGCACTTGTTAGCCAATTAAAAGAACAGACAGGTGTAAGATACAGATTAATTTATAATCCTGACGAAAATATTAATCCAGCAATTGCACAACTTGGAGCAACACTTGCTACTGCCAATGCAACAGGAACACCTGTCGGAAATGACATTGACATGAAGGCTTTTAATTCTATTGGACCATCAGGACAACTTGATGCAGAAGGTAACAGACAAAATCTGTCTGCAACAGAAAAGGGAATCCTTGATAACCAAAAAATAGGATACAACACTTATGTGGGAGACGGAACAAGTAATGTAGTTACAGAAGGCAGTCTCTACAATAATGGAGACCTTGTAGGTGCTGAATGGGTAAAAGCATACATTACATATATGTGTAAAGTAAGAACTGCAAATCTAATGACACAAGGAAACAAATTCAGAAACAATGAAATATATCAAGCAATTTTGTTAATTTTGCAAAATATTGTGAATGTATTTGTGGCTTTTGGAAGATTGGCTAACTTTAAAATAACTGCTCCTGTTTTTTCAAGTTTGATAAAA
Organism: Eubacteriales bacterium; assembly: GCA_045649165.1. Taxonomy (GTDB): domain Bacteria; phylum Bacillota; class Clostridia; order Oscillospirales; family CAG-272; genus RGIG1995. Next base: position 28,498 of record JAZRPI010000122.1, read on the forward strand.
ACAGGCGATACAATCGTGATAAATAACGCTTGGAAGGCAGATTATATCGACCAAGTAAGAGAAACTACAGTCTACGGTGTACTTTATGTACAACAGCCAACTAGATAGGAGATTTAAATGGAACATTCAGTTATAGCTGCGGGGCAATTTACCGCAACATTAATCCATCCATTGTGGAATGATGGAACACCAACTACTATAGATGGGTACAGAATGGAAGGACAGATGGTCCAAACACAACAAGCAATGGACAGTTCAAAAGTAATTTGTCTTGCAAATGGTAACACAATCTCTATCACTAACAATAACGGAGCAGGAACATTGACATTTAATGTTGTAAAAACTGCTACAGCAGGAGATATGGTTAAAATTGCCAATTTCCTAAGAAGAGCTGGTGATAGTGTTGGTGGAATTATCAGAATCACACAGGAAGTCAACGGAACTACGGAAGCAGTAACATTTGAAGCCTGTACAGTTAAATCTTGCCCACCTTTGAATATCCAAGGTAATGACGCAGCTGATTATCAGGTAGTATGGAACTACGGTAATAGTTCAGAAGATGACTAAAGGAAAACAAAATGGAAGCATTGAAATTAACTAGAAAAGATTATAACCAAGGATTGGAAAATCTTGCAAAAGGATTTGTTAATAACGATGAAAATTATTTGTCATTGTTTGAAGTTGAATTTCCAGACGGAATTAATACAACAAACTCTATAGAAATTTGTAGAGTTATTATGGATTCTTCACTAGATGCAAAAATTCATTTGATGAAGATTTGTATTGCAGGAAAAAATGTAAAAGTTAAATGCCCAAACGGAGACATTGAAAAGTTTTGCATTTCTAATCCGAATGATAGTCTTGAAGGGTTTCCTTTATTCAAAAAAGAGCCACTCGCAATAAAAGCTATTAGTGACAACATATACGGGTATTTATTAAAAAAATACATAAGGCTGCCACAGGCCCAAGTGACAGCCAAGGAATAAAGGAAGTTCAAATACAAAAAGCCATAGAAAAAAATATGCCAAATGGGTATCTATGGCTTTTTTATACTTTCAATAGAGAATACAGCCGCCAACCCATTGATTTAGACGATTTAATCGATGGGTTGTGTTGTATATGGGCAAAAAACGATGTAATGGAGATAATAAAAAATGAGTGATGAAAGCATTGGTGGATTCTTTGTAGACCTTGGAATAAAAACAGATGGCAGTATTGAAAAAGGAATCGGACAATTTGAAGGATTGACAAATTCTGTCAGTCGATTAATAGGAACAATACGCAATGTTTCTGCCGCTTCTTTTGCATTGGCAGCTGTAACAAGTACAATGGAGACTGCAGAACTTCACGCAGCCGAATTATTAAATACTAATGCAGAAACACTCACAATGTGGAAAATTGCAGCATCTACAGCAACTGCAGATTCTAAAGGGGTTATATCTTCATTAACAAGTCTTGAAGAAAAAATGCAAGGTCTTAAATTTGGAAAGGTTGATCAAGGCCTTGCAGAAAGCCTAAGCAGATTAAACATAGGATATCAACAACTAGCAGATATGGATTTGACTCAACGGGTTAAATTGATATTTGAAAGAGCAACGGAACTACAGGACCAGGACCAAGCAGAACGCCTTATAGGTCAAATACTTGGTGATTCTGGAATGAAAATGTTTAATTATATGAAATTACAAGGGGTATCTCTTGATGAATTATTATTAAACGCACAACAAAGTGTATTCACAGGAACAGAAAGCAAAATAAAAGCAATGAGTTTTGCATCGGAACTTAATGCGCTTAAATCGTCATTAAAAGAATTATCTGCTTTGACAGGTTCAGAACTTGGGGGAATATTTGAGCCACTAGTAGCAGGACTAAATGATTTAATCCAAAAACACCATGATTTAATACAAAGTGGAATTATTGATACATTTGAAGGATTGAAAAATGTAATGATTGAACTTAGTCCACAGATTGAAGCTGTTGGTGATAGTTTTGCAGAATTAATAAAAAATCTAACAGATACAAAAAGTCTTGATGAAGCATTAAAGAAAATAAATACATCACTTGGGGGATTTGCAGAAAATCTCACAAAAAGTGTGTTCGAAGGAACTGCAGATACAATTGATTTTTTAGCAAAATTATCAGAAGGAGACTTCAAAGGAGCATTTGAATCATATAAAAAAGGATTTACAAATTTTGCAGAAAATACAACAGATTTAGTTTTAAATAATACTGATGAAAAAAAAGCACTTCGAGAACAACAAAATAAAGATTATGATGTACTAAAGGAAAAACTTAATCCTTACATTTATAATAAGTTAGGTAATATTAGATATGGGGATTTACCAGAAGAACTAAAAGAAGAAATAATAAATTATTATAAGAAATATGATCCATACCCAATAGCGGGTTTAAAATTTACAAAGGATGAAAAAAAAGATTTTAACAAAAGGGTTTCTATCAATGATGGAATCGTTAAACCAAACGGAGATGTTATAAACATAAGTCCTGATGATTGGGTATTTGCAATGAAAGACCCATCCAACTTAACAGGTGGAATAAGCCCCGAAAGTATCAAAAGTTTAGTATCTAAATCTGTGGGAAGTATACAAAATAATGTAACAGAAAATATAACAGTAAACCAAACTTTTAATATTACAGGCACAAACAATCTGCCACAGACAATAAAACAGCAAGCCCAAAAAGGAATATATGACGGTGTGGGAGATTTGCTGCAAAAAAGTTCTACTAGACTGCAACTGATGTCAGGGATAAAATAAGAGTGAGGTGTAAAATGAAAAAATTATTATTATGTTTATTATTTGGATTTGGAATTATTACGGGGCTTTATGCAGAAAATGACATAAAAATAGGAATGTCAAAAACAATGCTGTGTCTAAAACATCCAATAACAAATATTGTAGAACTAGGAATATTTGAAGGGTGTAAAGATATAAAAAACGACCAATACTATTATTTCAAGTTTGACGAATTAGAACTCATAGCAAAAAAAAATATTTCAGAACAAAAAACAGATTCAATAGAAATATACAAACTTAAAAAATCAGATATTGATAAGTGGATAGAAGAATTTATAGAAGACGATAAATATAATTACTATTTGTATAATGAATCAACAAGAGAAATCTATATTCATTTTGTAAGTTTTTTCTGTTTAAATTCCGTATACATGGAAGAATATAATCAATCTACAAAAAACAAAGATACTTGTATAATTGAATATTTTTCTAATAAAGATTCTAATGTAATTATGAGAATTACAAATTACTTTGATACACCAATAGAATATATATATAAACCGTTAGGAGAGTAACAAACAATGGATAAGTTCACACAATTAATTCTACAAGGTTCACAATCAGTAATAGAAATGGCAAAAACAATGCTAACTACACCACTACTGATTAATACAGATGCAACGCAAGGATTTTTATTTTCTATTCCATTGGAGACAGAAACTCATGTACAACACATTGCATCAGAAGTATCAACAAGTTTATTAATAAACAAACTTGGAAAACGGAATATAAGTGACAATATCGCTCCAAGTGCGTGGGGTTGGACTTTGACAGGATATATACCAGGAATAAAAGAATTAGAGCCAACGAATTATTATACACCGTTTGTAAGGTTATACAGAGATTTTATAAGACGAGCGGCAGAAAAAGGTTATATTTTGACATTCAAAGATGTAGACAACAAATTGTACAAACGAGTAGCCATAAGTAGTTTGTCAATCGATACCAAAGCAGATTGTAAAAATAAAACACCGTTCAGTATGGAACTGATAGAAATAAATGTTTTGAACGATAGCGGGGAGTATTCAGAAGTAATAAATAATGCATTGGCACAAGGCGGAACATTAGCAGGTTCTGTGTTGAATGTTGGAGCGACAATTGCATCACAATCAATTAGTAAATTAATAGCAATAGGTGATTTATTGTCTGCATGATTTTTATTTATACAATCGTTCTCTTCTTTTTGTTAAATTTTCTTTATTATTGTCATAATAAAAGCAAGTATAACCATTAACATTATATCCTTTTAGTTTTCTGCCAAGTGTTGAAATAGAATATAATTCACCTTGGTAGAGTACCTTATTTATACCGTTATAAGTAGTACAAGTTATAGAAGGGTCAGAAATATAATACAAAGTAGAATTAATAGGAATATTTAACAATTTAAAAGTTGTTTGATTTGATTGTTTTTCTTCTCCTAAATTAGGATGTTCTACCAACTTGAATAATTTATTAAATCTTACAGCTTGTTTAAAAACATTTAGCACAGAATCTGGTGTTGTTTTGAAAAATTCTTTTTTTTGAGAGAAAGAAATCCCTAATAAAGAATGCAAAGAATTTTCTACTTGAGAAGTGTATTCAGGCGGAACAGCCAAAAAAGCAAAACATTCAAAAGGTAACGGTACTGATGTACTGTACAGATTTTTTAATCTTTCTTTGATGTTTTTAGTTTTACCAACTTTAACCCAGTCTGGCATACAATCATTAGTCAAAATATAAATATATTCATACTTCATTAAGTGTCTCCTTCTATACACTTCTCGTGTGATAAAAGTATAGTTCAAATAAAAAAAAATGACTATAGGGGTATGAGAGACATAAAAACAGTTGAAAAAGTTACATTCCCCGATATAGAACTTGTAGAAAATTTTGAATTTACTGTAGTGTCTGAAAATGGGAATTTCAATTTTCATTTTCAGTGGTTTGCTAATAGGTGGAATCTGTGGGTAACACTTCCAGACGGAACTAAAAAGCAAGCGAGTGTATATCCTAATGTTATTAGTTGGACGGGCAATCCACACTATGGAATAGTATTTTACACATCACTACAAGAGATTGATTTTAATTCATTATTTATGACGGAGTTATACATAATACAATGGCTTTAATTCCTGATTTTAATAGAATTATCAATCTACAATTTTTATCTGCAAATTATTCTCCAACACTTGTCTCTGATATTATCTGCCCTATTAATGGCAGGAAACCAAACATTGAAATTCAGGGAGAAATAACACCTGATGATATATTAAACTCGTTTAATGTAACGATTAAAAACTTGTACTTAGAAAATCTTTCACAACAATATGGAAAATTAAGAGTAACTGCTGGGTATAAAAATCAACCAAAGGTAGCATTCACAGGGTCTATTATTTCAATCTTTCCAGAAAAGCCAAGCCCAGAAGGTTCAACAGTTATACAATGTATGAGCAGCAATATTGAATCGTGGCTCAATAAATACATAAATATTAATTTACCACAAGGATTTACACTTTCACAAGCATTGTTATTAATAACTCAAAAATTAGGAATAGATGCGCCATATATACCTAGTAATCTTGCAAGTTTACAAAGTCAAATACCTTTGCAAATACAGGATAAGGCAGCAGAAGCAATTCACGCAATAAAAAAATGCTTTCCAACAATAAAAATAAAAACATTTTCAAATAAAATTACTGTGTGGGATTCATTACTGATAAACACGGGTACACTACCTAAAGAATTAAAATATTTATCTGCTCCACCACAATTAATAGCAGGCGAAAAAGGAGAAAGTCTTGCATGGATAACTGCTCCGTGGGACCCAAGCCTTAGGCCTGGAGATTTGATTAAAATTAATCAAAGAAGTTTTGTCTCTAAAACAGCGTTTGGAATTCCTAGAACAGAAGGCATTTATAATGTTTTATCAATTGATTTTCACTTTTCAACGGTTGGTCAAATTAACCAAATGACAATACTAGGAGAGGCACAATAATGACAACACCTAGTGTATATAACGGGTTATCGTTTACGGAAAAAGATTTGATTGAATCAATTGTGAGTAATTTCTACTTTGTAGATTATGGATTTGTTTCTGCGGTAAACGGGGATAAAACCGTAAATGTAACCCACGCTAAATTTTTAACATCTGCAACAGGGGAGCAATTGGAAGCAACTATAACTAAAAATATAGAAGTTCTTACATTTGCGACAAAAGGAATTTCAATAAACTTTGAAATTAAACAAGGTGATAAAGTCTTGTTATTAGGTTTAAAAAACAGAGTTGAAAAAACACAAGATGTGACAATTGCAACGCAACAGAATACACCTATTCATTATTGTAGAGACACAATAAAAGCAATTCCTTTTGGTGTTTTTGATTCTACTGCCAAAATACAAATTGATTTTACAAAAGGAATAAATATTACATCTGATGAAGCAATTGTAATTAATGCCAACAAAAAAAATATAGAACTTAATGGAAATAAAAAAAGCTTTGTTACTTACGCGGAATTAAATCAAGCTTTACAAAGTTTATGGGCTGCGATAAAAGCACATACACACCCCGTATCAACGCCTGCAGGTGCTGGAAGTTCTTCAGCTTCTGTAGAGTTACAAACACAATCATTAGATATTTCAGCAAGTGAAACAAAGACTATAAAGACAGGTGGTTAATTTATGGATATGAAAATGAAAGCAGAAGATATATCTACTAGTGGTAATAGCTGGGATTGTAAGGTGGTAAATGGAATAGTGCCTTTGATTTCAGGCGATGAAGAAAATCTACAAAATGCAATTCTTGCGGGATTTTTGATAAAAGGCACTATCCCATTATTGCCAGATGCAGGTGTTCCGTGGCCTGACTTTTTGACAAAAAAAATAACCTTCGGAGATTTAGATTATTTTGTGAGAGAAAGTCTTATACAAGTAGGAAGAGAAGACTATAACCCACAATATGACATACAGGAAGATATGCTAGTTATGACAATGAGTAAGATATAGGAGTGAAAAAAAAATGAGTTTTGAAATTAACGGTGAAACATGGCAGCCACAAGGTGCTAACAGTCATGCTGAAAGCATCATGGCGAAAATTAACCAAATTCTACAAGAAAATGATATCCGAGATAATAACGGAGAACTTATTCAATTAACACCAAACTATGCCAACGCATTGTATTTATTGGCATTGGGAGATGGGGAAAGACTTCAAACCCACGACCAAGAATTGTCACAGGCTATTAATAGCTTTAACATTGAATTATGCGATGATCAACAAATCGAAAACTTGTTACCAATTGCAGCCATTAGCAGAAATCCAGGAAGTTATTCAACACTAAGATTAGCAGTAACTTCTACACCTGATGGAACTTGTACAATTCCCGCAGGAACTACTATCACATACAATGATGTGCAATTCGTTGTACAAAATGAAGTAATTCTAACACCTGGAACAACACAGATTATAACAACCGTATGTAATACAATAGGTCCTGTAGTTGTACTTACGGGAGAAATTAACGCATTTGACTCACCAATAGCAAATCTTGAAAGTGTTGAAAACTTTGAAAGTTCAATCCCAGGAGTAGCCCCAGAAACTACTAACCAATTAAGACAGCGCCTATTGAAAGGTGATGTAATCAAGTATTCGCTTGAAGGGTGCAAAAAAGCATTGGAAGAATTAACGGGGGTTACATACGCTAGAATTTATTTTAATTACAACATAAATGAAACTATAACATTAGACGGTGGAGTGGTCCTGCAACCAAGAACTGCATACATTGTTATTTACGGTTCGTCAGACAAAATTGCAGATACATACGCAACATATATGAATATGCCTACCCAAAATTCACCTATTGCAACAGGAAGCCCTTCTATTGTTACTGTATCAGTTACAGCCACAACAAATGGGAGTGCAGTTATTCCAATTGGAACTACTGCTACTTATGAAGGTTATACATTTGAAACACAAGAAGAATACACAATCCCTGCAGGTGGAAATGCTACAGTTCAATTAGTCTGTACAGAGACAGGACCAATTAATGTGCCTGTGGGTGGAATTACAGAATTCAATCAAACAATTACAAATCTATTGAAGGTTGAACAATTTACAACAGCAATACCAGGATATGACAATCCTGCACAGTCGCAAGATTGGGTAACTTCATCAGGACAGATAATCCCAATTAAATATGATTTAGCAACGCAGAAAAATGTATTTATTAAAGTTGTTCTTGCAAAAGGAGCTGACTACTCACAGGAAACGCAAAATCAGTTAAAAAAAGATTTAATCAAAGCAAGTGCATCGTGGGAGCTAGGTTCAGAAGTTACATCTTTGTTAGCAGGTTCGTCAATCGTAAATGTAACTTACACAGAGGTGCTTTATTGCAAGGTGTCAGAAGATGGGGAAACTTGGAGTGATAATATTAATCTTGGGTGCAATGTTGTAGCCAGAGTATTAGATAGTACAATCAGTATCGTGCAGAGCGAGGCATAAAAATGATTAAACAAAACAAAAACTACCCAAAACAAATGAATGGCCCCGTAATTTCTGCTTTTGGAAATGCTGTTGATTCAGAATTAAAAAAAGCACAATTTATTGAAGATTATCTGTACGGGCTATCAATTAGAACCGCACAGGAAACTGAACTAGATAACATTGGACGAATTATCGGTTATTTGCGACCGCTAGTGCCGCAAGGCTTCAACACAGAAAACCTTTTTATCTTTGGAAATCTGCCAATGATTCAAGAGCCAACAAATGGGTTCTCAACAATTAATTCTACAATTGGTGGAAAGTTGTCTAGTATCTATTCTGGAGAAACAGGGTTCATGCCGAACGACTTATACAAGCAATTGTTGACACAAATTGCGTATCTTAAAAGGTACGGAATTACACTGTCTAGTGTGGATAAAATCTGCTCGGTAATTGATAAGAATTTCACAATAGAATGGGATGATAACCAAGATATTGTGGTAACTTTTAATACAAGTATTGGATATAAAAACTTGTGGATTTTGACAAGAATTTTTTATTCTGTGGCAACATCTCCACAGGTATTAATTTATTCTTAAGGAGAGATAGGAATATGATACAAAATCAAATATTCGAAGGATTCCCAATATTTGGGGATAATTCTTCTATGAGTCAACCAGAAGCTGCAATATACGCTAATGGGTTTGCGCCTGCTGATGTATTGCCAGCAGAATATTATAATTGGCTTACATATAAAGCAAGTAAAGGAATAACAGACCTAAACAAAGGTGTTGTTTCAATGGAAGCCGAATTAAACAATGTTGTGTCTGCAGGAGGCCAAGAGCCAAGCGAAAATACAAACAATCAAATTATAACAGCAATTCGTTATTTGATTAATCAGGCAAAAGCAGAAGCTATACTAGCAGCACACCCTATAGGTTCTTTGTATTGGAGCAGTAAAGATATAAACCCAAGTACACTGTTCGGTGGAACATGGACCCCAATCAAAGACAAATTTGTTCTTGCAGCAGGTGATACCTACGCTAACGGTGCAACAGGTGGAGCTGCAACAGTAACATTAACAACACAGCAGATACCTAGCCACTCACATACAGGCCCAAACCATACTCATACAGGCCCAAACCATACCCACTCTTTTACACCAAGCGGAAGTGTTTCTGCTCACTCACACGGATTAAATAATCATACGCATAGTTTTACACCTAGTGGAAGTGTTACATCAACATTCAAAGGAACTGCCGCAAGTGGAAGTGTTAATGTAGAAACAGGTTATAATCCTTCTGCGTCGGGGGTTTTTTCAAGTACAGATTTATCAAATAAAAATGTAGGAGATGACTCTGGATCATATCACGACCAATATACACTTAATTTTAATATGACACCTAGTGGAAGTGTTACATCAACATTCAAAGGAACATCAGGAACAACAGGCGGAAGCACTGCTAATACAGCCAATGCCACTCCTTCATTCACGGGAACAGCAGGAACAACGGGAGCAGCAGGAACAGGTAACACAGGTGCAAGTGGAACAGGTGCAACGGGAACAGCAGGCGGAGGAACAGCACATAACAATATGCCACCTTATGTTGTTAAATACTGTTGGGAAAGAACTGCATAAATGACTATATAATTGGAGGCAAAATATGATTGTTAAAATTAAAAGAGTTGACGGGGCAAATGAATTCTTTCAGACAGGTTCATTTGTTGTGAGTAAAGCAAAGGATATGCATCCTGCAATTTTGGAAGTTGAAGTAATGACAGACCAAGGGAATCGGCTTGAACGATGGGTTCGTCCTTTTCAGGCAATTTACAAAAAATTCAAATACAAGCCTGTAGAAGTAACAAATGATGTAGAAGATGCAGAAAAAGCTTGTACAGAAATTGTATGCGAGGCTTCAAAAAAAGAAGAATAGATTTATAAAAGGTCTTGGAGAAATCTAAGGCCTTTTATTTTTTTATTGACGATTGGAAAAAATCAATATTAATTTTTTTGTATGCTTTATACAAAAAAGGAGACACATATAAGATGTGTACAAAATCGCCATCGGTGGCATATTACAACCAAAAAATAAGAACCACCAAAAAATCACAATTACTCATAGAATGGGCAGACGCGCCACTCACCGAAAAAGAGAAAAGTTTTTTATTAGATGTATTAGAAAAACTTCCGTTGAAAGAATTATCTAGCAAATATTGTATGACAGACAGCGGAATATCGAAATACAAACGGCGAATTTTTGAAAAATTGCACCAATTTGATATGTTCCAGATACGAAAATAAGAAAAAAATAAATAAAATATTTCGTTAATTTCGTTAATTTCGTATTTTTCGTTTATTTCGTATTTTTTGTTTATTTCGTGGTTCTGAAATGAAATGAAGAGAAATGAATAGAAATGAATAGAATAGAAATGAATATTTAAAAAGGGGAATGAATCCCCTTTTTCTTTTTTATGCGCTGATTTCTTTGGCATACGAAAATAAATACCTGTAAATAATATTTTCAAGGACTGTAGAAATAGTTTCACCCAGCCCGTCCATAATGTAAGGGTCTAGGCATACAACAGGGAAATATTCACCGTCAATATTTGCCAAAAATCCACGCTCTGAAATACAAATGTCGAATTTTCTGTAACATAGATTTTTAACTTTTGTATCAATTGCAAACTTATACCCGTGGAAAGAAAATCCTCCAGCTTTGTCGGTGGTTCTTTGAATTCGGCATTGCAGAATATCGTCAAGATTAGAAGGACAGTCTAGCCAGAATGTATCATCATCGGCAGGTGTAACAGAATAGGAATTATTGAATTCACAAATATATTTATTAAGAATCTGATTAGCTTTGTCGATACTATTAGCACCGTGTAATTTGAGCCACACAGGAAGCTGCCCTTGGATTGTTCGCCACATTCTCTCAACTCGTCCCTTTGCTTCGGGAGACCATGCCAGAATTTGTTTAATACAAAGTTCTGACAACATACGCTGCCATTGGGTGCGCTCTTCGTGTAGAACTTCCAATTGTTCCCATTTTGCTAATTTTTTATGGCCTTTTTTAGATTTTGGAGTTACGCAAAAAATCGCGGCACGGTCGCTGTAAATTTCTCTAGGGATACCGTAATGCTGGGCTGTTTGGCGCAAGATTTCCATGTAGCCAAATAAACATTCGTTTTCAGTCATATACAGCCCTGTAATCTTTCCTGTTGCATCGTCGATAGAACCGCAGAGACAATAGCGTTTCTCATCGCCAAATTTATAAAACCAAGCAAACGGAGTGCCGTCAATTTGAATTAAATCGCCTTCATTGGCTCGTCTTATTCTTGGACGGTGGACTTGTTTCTTTTGCTTTTTGTGGTGAGCTTCGGGCGAAGTCTGGCCATATTCTGCAAGGATAGTGCGTAGTGTTGGATAACTGATTTTTATATTTTTTTCAGATTCTAAATATTTTTGAAAATATGAAAAGTTGACATCGACAAAATCGGCAGCATAAGTAGCTGCGATTAATTGGCGAGTTGCAGAAGAAATCCTGTTGAGTGCAGGCTTACCCTTGCTTTTGTGTTCCAGACACAAAAGACCTTCTGCAAGATATCGTTTTTTTAATGCACACAAATATTCAGGTGTGTAGCCTGTACTTTCTGCTGCCTGTTTCAGCGTATACTTGCCTGTTGCAAGTCCCCGTAGATAGGCTGGTAACAGCCCTTTATTTTTGAATTTTCTCATGTTTATAATATACGGAGCGGTTCTGTTAAAAACTTTAGTTTTTTTTTGCACAAAATTTGACAAAAATTGCCCTAAATTTGACAAAAACTGCCCTAAATTTGACAAAAAATGCCCTAAATTTGACAAAAAATGCCCTAATTTTTTAGATTTATATTGACAGTAGTTTAAAAAACAAGGCCGTATTCAATAAAAATACAGCCTTATTCATTTTTTATTTATTAGAATTCTGCACGAGTATAGAATGTTGTACTAACAAATCCAGTTGACAGCCCAATAAATATAGAAAGTCCCACCAAATGCACAGGAACAAAGCTACTCAATGCCAATGCTCCAAATGAAACCGCTGTTGTAAAGAATGAAAGTATAATCGCATAAGATTCCAGATTTGCATATTCAGAATCTTCTTCACGGCGTTCGTTTTCAATCATGTAAATAACATAATCAAGCCCAAGCCCAAATGACAAAATCATTCCTGTTATAGAAAAGAATTCCAAACTTATTCCGCAAGCAGCAAAAATTGCAGCAGTTACTAAAACAATTAGCAACGGAATAGATGTAATTTTTAATGTTTGCTTCCAAGTATAGAAGATTTTCAAAATAATGAATAAAACAACATAAACAACGATGAATAATTTCAAAATCATTTTTGTTAATTTATCCAAATCTTCATTCATTCCACGAAGTTTACTAACAAAGAAAACATCGCCTACTTCATCAGCAATTTTTACATAAGCATCGTAATCAGTTACAGAAACTGGTAAAACAACTGAGTAATATTTTCCGTCAATTTCACCAATCCAAGCAGAAGAAACTAATTCAGTAATAAAATCAGGAACATTTTCTCCATAATAAATAAAATCTTCAGCAGATTTTTCAAAGTCTTTTTGCAATTTTGTAGCAAAAGAAGAATCAAATCCAAACGCATCATATTGAGCTTGTGCCAATGGCATTAATTTAGCTACAGCTTCTCTAGATTTTTTCTGATGCTCAACAGATGGAACAAAACCAGATGTACTAATAAATCCACCTTTTGGTTTTCCTGCATTAAACGCTTTTAATTTTGCAGTAACTTGTTCTTCACGCTGCAAAGTATCTTGAACAGAATCACCACTTACAATAAACCAACCAGAAGGACTGTATTGCAAAACTTTAGATGCAATAATTTCATCTTGTAATTCTCGTCCTTCTTTTTCGTAAAGTTTTTCAACTTTGTTTTCAACTTTTACATTTTTATGGAAAATTAATAACATTCCAATTGAAACTATAAACAAACAAGTAACAACAATTCGTCCAACAAGTTTTTTGTTATACCAAGATGGAGTTTTAATAAATCTTGCTAAAGCAACTTTTCTTCCATGTTCAGGAATTGGAATGTAAGGATACAACGCAATAACTGTAAGGAATGTACTTAAAAGTCCAGACATTGTAAAAATTGCCATTTGTTTTAACAAATTAAACGGAGCAAACACAAGAATTAAATAACATAATTCAGTAGAAACCAATGAAAGAATCAATCCATTCATCAAATGCTTTCTTACATCTCTACCAGAAGATAAATCTTTATTTCCTTTCCAACTAACAAAATAATGCAAACTATAATCAATACAAGAACCAATCAAACTAGTTCCAAATACTAATGTAAGAATGTGCATTTTTTTGAATACAAGAATTGTTGTACAAAATGCTACAACCGTAGAAAGTATAATTGAACCAACAGAGAACAATATTGGCTGTGGTCTTCTAAAAATGAACAATAAAACAGCCAAAACTGCAATCATAGAAATTGTCGAAATAAGTGTAATTTCTGAAGAAGCACTAGAGGAACTTTTATAACTGTGGAATGGAGTTCCTGAGTAAGTAAATTGAGTTCCATCTTTTTCAAGAGGATCACAAACTTCGTGAATCTGAATAATTGCGTTTGTTTTACTTGCTAATGCTGCCCCTTCTTTACTTAAAACACCACGAATCATTATGTACCAACGACCTTCTGTATATGAAGCTAAAACTCCATCTTTTACAGACATCTTAGTTCCAGAATCTTTAAGTGTTTCCAAATAATATTGAAGACAAGTATCTCCAATCATAAAAGGGTCATCTTCCAATGTTTCTAATGAAGTCATTGTAAATGCACTATAAGCTTTTGCCAAAGAATTCTGTGCAAAATTTTCTGGACCATTTGGTGAATTAAGTAATTCAATAGTTTTA
>JAZRPI010000123.1:0-1878 GCA_045649165.1 Eubacteriales bacterium
GGAGCAAAGATAATATACAAAGATATCGTTTGCCGTCTTGAAGACGGAACGGTTGCCGGCAGCGTATTACACTTAAACCACGGTGTATGGAACGTGTATACAAATTCAAATATACCGCTCTATGAATGTGTAAACTGCGCATCACTCAACCCCGCGACTGCAATTGGCGTAGCAGACCGCAAGGGTTCGCTTGAAATAGGCAAGGATGCCGACATCGTTGTATTAGACGAAAACTTTGAAGTAAAGAAAACTATAATTAGGGGAGAAACTAAATATGAAGCTTAAGATTAATGCAAAACTCGACCCAGGCTTTCAGCCGCTTGCACTTATTTGCCGTGAAATGCGCGAAAATACAAAAGAAAACGGACAGGATATCGTTATAGCCGTTGAAAGAAACAAGGGTTACACATCAACATATAAGACAAGAGTTTATAAGGACAACACAGGACACGACGAAGAAAACTTCCGCTTTGTTGAAAGAATTGCAAAGTCACTTCTTTGGGTTGCAGGTGGTTATAAGATTATAATCGCGGGAAGTGAATTAATCGGTAACAAGATTAAAGAAGCATACACACCCGAAGGTCTCAGAGCTTTTGACGTAGGCTTTATGGAAAGAGTATACGAAGAAAAGTTTGAAGTAATCGTTTGCTCACTTGAAGAAGCTCCCGAAGATAAGTCGGCTGCTGAACCTATCGGACGTCATCTTGACGGTTGCCGTATCGGTTTTGACGCAGGTGGTTCTGACCGTAAGGTAAGCGCTGTTATCAACGGCGAAAGCGTATATTCTGAAGAAGTTGTTTGGTTCCCCAAGACAAACTCAGACCCAAATTATCACTACGAAGGTATTAAGAACGCGATGAAGACAGCGGCATCACACATGCCCCGTGTTGACGCTATCGGTGTTTCTTCTGCCGGTGTTTATATTGACAATCGTATTATGGTCGCATCACTTTTCTTGAAGGTAAGTGACGAAGACTTTGACAAAAAGGTTAAGAATATGTACCTTGACGTTGCAAAAGAAATCGGCGAAAATATTCCGATTGAAGTTGCAAACGACGGCGACGTAACAGCTCTTGCAGGCGCTATGGACCTTAATGACGATTCCGTACTCGGTATCGCTATGGGTACAAGTGAAGCGGGCGGCTACGTTGACCCGCAGGGTAATATTACAGGTTGGCTCAACGAACTTGCATTTGTTCCCGTTGACTTCAACGAAGACGCTATGGTTGACGAATGGTCAGGCGACTACGGTTGTGGCGTTAAGTACTTCTCTCAGGACGGCGTAATCAAACTTGCTCCCTATGCAGGTATTGAACTTGACGAAAACCTTTCTCCTGCTGAAAAGCTTAAGGTTGTTCAGGGTCTTATGAAAGAAGGCGACGAAAGAGCTGCTGCGATTTACGATACAATCGGCGCATACTTTGGCTATGCGATTGCATACTATGCTGAATTCTATGAAATCAAGCACGTTCTCATTATGGGTCGTGTAACTTCAGGCGAAGGCGGCGTAATTCTTCTTGAAAGAGCGCAGGAAGTTCTTGATACAGAATTCCCCGAACTTGCAAGAAAAATTCAGCTCCATATTCCTGACGAAAACTCTCGTAGAGTAGGTCAGTCTGTTGCTGCGGCAAGCTTGCCTAAGCTTAACTGATTGAAGCTA
Organism: Eubacteriales bacterium; assembly: GCA_045649165.1. Lineage (GTDB taxonomy): Bacteria > Bacillota > Clostridia > Oscillospirales > CAG-272 > RGIG1995. The sequence continues at coordinate 1,661 of JAZRPI010000123.1, forward strand.
TAAATTTATAAAACCAACCGCTGATTTGTTTTTTTCAGATTAGCGGGTTTGTTTTTTATATATGAAAAAATCAACTTTACACATATAAAAAATAGTGATATAATGTAGAAAAAGGGGGAGATTTATATGAATTCTGTGATATACAACCCTTTGGAAGAGTTTGAAGCAAAATTTAATACGCTTCATCTTGACAAAACAAACAGCTATTTTGAAAAACT
>JAZRPI010000124.1:0-2890 GCA_045649165.1 Eubacteriales bacterium
TTGGAGCAGAATTGCATCACGTAAGCACGTTGTACTTGACCAGCGTCCTGACCTTGCTGAAATGTGGATTCCCGGTGGTTGGTGCTTTGCAACTGAAAACCCCGATACAAAAGAATTCTTGAAAGATATTATGGACGACCTTATTGAAACGTTCCGTAATCCCCCCTTCTTACATGCATCTTGCGACAAGTGCTTCGGTTTCGGTTCAACAGAAGAAGACAGAACAAAGCCTACTGATGCTTTGTTTGCAACACACCTTTGCAACCTTAACAGCTACTTGCAGTCTAAGGGCGTAAGAATGGTTATGTGGGGCGATATGCTCTATTCTTCAATGGACGCTCTCTATTGGAAACCCGCTGAAACAATTGCAAATACATTGCCTAAGAATATCCTTATCAACATCTGGACACACAACGACGTTGGTACACATTGGGCAGACGTTGACTTCTTCCAGTCAAGAGGCTTCGAAACAATCTACTCACCCTTTATTAACAGACAGGGCGCAGAAAGCATGGTTAAGATTTGTAAGAACAAGTCAAGCCTTGGTATTCTTCAGACAACATGGCACAGACCCGAAGCTACACTCAACACAGTTGTTTACACAGCAGGTCTTTGCTGGAATGGCATTGCTGCTTCTGACGAAGAAATCGAAAAGTTTATTGCAAACATTAAATAAGGAGTAAAAAACAATGACAGACCGTTCATTAGGCTATTTGCCTACAATAATTGAAAATTTACAAAAAGTTGAAAACGAACAGTATGACAATATCATCAAAGCTGCTGAACTTATGAGAGACGCTATCAAGGAAGATAAGCTTATCCACGTATATGGCGGCGGTGGTCATACAACACTTCCTGTCGGAGAAATGTTCTTCCGTTCAGGCGGTCTTGCTTGTATCAATCCTTTGATGGAAACTGCCCTTTCTGTTTTCAATCAGGCGCTCAAATATCTTGAAATGGAACGTGCTGAAAACTTCGGTACGGCTATTATGAATTACTACAATCTTCAGAAGGATGACCTTTTGATTGTATTCCATAACATTGGTATTAACGCAGCTACAATTGACGCTGTTATGCAGGCAAAAGAACGCGGCGTAAAGATTATCGCAGTTTCAAGCTCATATTGGCAGAATGAAATTCCTCAGGGCTTCAGAATCCGTCACTCAAGCGGCAAAAACTTGTTTGATTTTGCTGACGTATGTATTGATGACTACAACCCCGTAGGCGATACAGCGGTTACAGTTGATGGTTTTGATACTCCTATTGCTCCTATTTCAAACATCGTTGACTTCTATATTGCTCACCGTCTTGAAATTGAAACAGTACGTCTTTGTGTTGAAGCAGGAATTGAACCGCCCGTATGGAAGAGTGCTAACACTCCCGGCGGCGATGAATTCAACAAGAAGAATATTGAAAAATACAGTCCCCGCATTAAAATGCTTTGATTTAAGGAGAATAAAAAATGATTACACAGACAGCTATAAGCTACTATGGATTAAACTATGTCGAACACGCAAAAGCAGACTTTCAGGAAATGATTGACCACGGCTGTAACACAGTTATTCTTGCATTTACTGAATTTGACATTGACTTCTGGTTCCCCAACATCATCAAAATCGTAGACCTTGCTCACGAAATGGGCCTTAAGGTAATCGCTGATACTTGGGGTATCGGTAAATACTTCGGCGGCGAACAGGTTAGCCTTTTTCTCCAGAACAATATTAATAACCGTCAGGTTTCTGCTCTTACAGGCGAACCTTTGAACGCAGCTTGCTTCAATACACCTTCTTTCAGAGATTACTTCAAGAGAGTTTGCATGAAGCTTGCTCAGGAAACAAAGGTTGACGGTTTCTTCTGGGATGAACCCCACTACTTGCTTCCTAAATCTTACGCATCTATCACAGGTAACTCTTCTGAAGACTGGGCTTGTCGTTGCCCCAACTGTCAGAGAAAGTTCAAAGAATACTATGGCTATGAAATGCCTAAACTTATGACAGATGACGTTAAGGAATTCCGTTGGAGAGAAGCTATGGAAACAATCAACATTGTTTCAAAGGCTCTCAAAGAATACAACAGCGAACTTGAAATCACTTGCTGTGTACACGCTACACTCAACGGCTACTACGTATCCGAATACCGTGGTTACGACAGATGGGATACAGTTGCTTCTTCTCCCTACATTGACGTATTCTCTACAACAATTATTAACTGGGAACTTCCCGAAAGCTTCTTCAGAGAAATCACTCAGAGAACAGTTGATATTGCTAAGAAGTACGGCAAACAGTCTGAACGTTGGATAATGAACTACTATAAAGCTCCCAAAACTCTTGAACAGATGGACGAAGTTGTTTCTATGTACGAAGAAATGGGTGTTGACCGTCTTGCTGCATGGACATACAGAGGTGGTCTCGGTACTGTTCTTGAAGCACCCGGCGCTCTCGCTATGTGGGATAGACTTGGCGAAAACTACAAGAGAGTTCTCAAAAAATAATTAAGTTTTCTATACGAAAAAACTCCCTTAAAAAAAGGGAGTTTTTTTTATATTTCCTATTTATTTTTTTGTTTGTTTGTGCTAATATATGTTTGTTTGATTAAAGTATTATTTTTGGAGAAAAAGAATGATTACAAAATCATCTAAATACTCACTGAAAAGACATATAAACAGACAGATTTTTCTCAAAGGTATGAAAGACGGTATACCGATTTGTCTCGGTTATTTTGCAGTTGCTTTTTCACTCGGCATAGCTGCAAAAAAAGCAGGTCTTACAGCCATTCAAGGCTTTTTCACAAGTATTCTTTGTAATGCTTCTGCCGGCGAATACGTAGGGTTTACCCTTATCGCCGCTCATGCTTTATATTTTGAAATGGCACTTGGTACTCTTGTTGCAAA
>JAZRPI010000125.1:0-9259 GCA_045649165.1 Eubacteriales bacterium
GGCTTTTGCAAGCGGGTGTTCGCTCTTTTTCTCTATTGAATAAGCATATTCTATTAATGTTTTTTCTTCATTTTGGCCTAAAGGAATTATATCGGTTATTACAGGGTGCCCCTTTGTAATAGTACCTGTTTTGTCGAATACAACAGTTTTTATTCTGCCTGTTGTTTCAAGAGCTTCCGCAGTTTTGAAAAGTATTCCGTTTCTTGCGCCGACTCCGTTACCTACCATTATCGCAACAGGGGTAGCAAGGCCTAGCGCACAAGGACAGCTTATAACAAGCACCGATATTCCGCGTACTATCGCAAAGCCGATTTCTTTGCCTAAAACCAGCCATATTATTGTTGTTATAACAGCTATCAAAATCACAACGGGAACAAAAACACCTGACACCTTGTCAGCAACCCTTGCTATCGGAGCTTTTGTTGACGATGCATCGCTTACGCTTTTTATAATCTGCATAAGCGTGGTATCCTGTCCTACCCTTGTAGCCTTACATTTTATAAAACCCGAAAGGTTAACAGTACCCGACGTTACACTGTCCTTGACTTCTTTGTCTCTGGGGATACTTTCGCCCGTCAGCGCCGACTCATTTATCGATGTGTTTCCTTCAAGGATATATCCGTCAACCGCGATACTTTCGCCCGGACGAACAACAAATATATCGTCGACTGCTACGTTTTCAACAGGTACAGTTGTTTCAATACCGTCTTTTATTATTGTTACCGTTTTGGGCGACAGCTTCATAAGTTCTTTCAAAGCGTTGGTCGTCTTCCCCTTTGAAATTTCTTCGAGCATTTTTCCTACGGTTATAAGCACGAGAATCATTGCCGCCGATTCAAAATATAATTCGTGTAAATAGTGGTGCATTGACTCAGGGTTACTAAGCATAACGATAACTATGCCTAAGCTGTAAATATACGACACCGCAGAGCCTAATGCTACGAGAGTATCCATATTCGGATTTAATTTTACAAGAGTCTTAAACCCGTTTACAAAAAACTTTTTGTTTATAATCAAAACAGCCAATGACAATATTGCCTGAATCAAAGCTATATAGAGTGGGTTGTTTTCAAAAACCTTTGGCAAGGGGAAAGAAAACATATTATGCCCCATAGAAAAATACATGAGAAAAATTAAAATTCCAAACGAATACACAAGCCTTTTTTTCAATGACAAGCCTTCTTTGTCAGTTGATTTGGCTGTGGAAGTTTCGCCGAAATTTGAAATTCCATAACCAAGGCTTGTTATCGCATCAAAAAGCTTTGTTTTGTCATAATTCCCTTCAACCGTCATTGAGTTGGTAAGAAGATTGACCGAGCAATTTTCAATACCTTCTACGTTTTTTGCCGCCTTTTCAACAGCAGCAGAACAAGCAGAACAGCTCATACCGGTTATATTATATTTTTCCATATATTTCACCACGCTTTGTATATAAGAGTCATAATATATTATTATATACTTATATTTAAGTAAAATCAAGAAAATATTTATTATACGAACCAAACTTCAAATAAGCATCTTTTTTTTACTACTTTCTTGCGTGCCAAGAAAGTAGAGCAAAGAAGGCACTTGGGGGCAGGGGTTTCGATTCCCCCACCGCTTTTTGAAAAAAGCTTGGCAAAAACTTTACTCAAACAGTATGCGAATACTCTTTATATAAACCCATTCAGTAAGTTTTCTTTGCCTACTTTCTTTCGAAAAAGAAAGTAGGGGGCAAAAAAGGACTCAAATTGAGTCCTTTTGGTTTTTTATTCAAGTTCAAATGCGCCTGTATAAAGCTGATAGTAAGTGCCCTTTTCATCAATAAGCTTTTCATGGTTTCCGCGTTCAATTATTCTGCCCTTTTCAAGCACCATAATTACGTCAGAATTCTTAACGGTTGAAAGTCTGTGTGCAATTACAAACACAGTTCTTCCTTCCATAAGCTTATCCATACCCCTTTGTACAATAGCTTCGGTACGAGTGTCGATAGACGACGTCGCTTCGTCAAGTATCATAACAGGTGGGTCTGCAACAGCCGCTCTCGCAATAGCGATAAGCTGTCTCTGGCCTTGAGAAAGGTTAGAGCCATTGTTTGAAAGCATAGTGTCGTATCCATCGGGAAGTCTTGTGATAAAGTCATCAGCTCCCGCAAGGATTGCCGCATTTATACATTCATCATCACTAGCGTCAAGCTTACCGTATCTGATGTTCTCCATAACAGTTCCTGTAAACAGGTTTGTTTCCTGTAAAACGATACCGAGAGAACGACGAAGGTCACTCTTTTTGATTTTGTTTATGTTTATTCCGTCGTATCTTATCTTGCCGTCTGCGATATCGTAGAAACGGTTGATAAGGTTTGTTATAGTCGTTTTGCCGGCACCGGTAGCGCCAACAAAAGCAACCTTTTGTCCGGGTTCTGCATAAACAGTTACGTCATGCAAAACAGGTTTGTTTTCTTCGTATCCGAAGTCAACGCCAAACAGTCTTACGTCACCCTTAAGCTCGGTATAAGTAAGACTACCGTCGCCGTGCGGATGTTTCCAAGCCCATTTGCCTGTTCTTTTTTCTGTTTCTGTTATATTTCCGTTTTCATCTATTTCTGCGTTAACAAGAGTTACGTAGCCTTCATCGGTTTCTTTCTGCTCGTCCATAAGGCTGAACACTCTTTCAGCGCCCGCCATAGCCATAATAATTGAGTTAATCTGCTGAGAAACCTGGTTTACGTTACCCGTAAACTGCTTTGTCATATTCAAAAAAGGAATAACAATATCAATAGTAAAGGGCAATCCCGATATGCTGATATTCGGACAGCTTGTTACCAAGAAAAGTCCGCCTACTGTAATACATACAGCGTAGAGTATGTTACCGATATTGAAGATAATAGGACCTAAAGCATTCGCAAATGCATTCGCCTTAAAGCTGTCCTGACACAAATCATCGTTGATTGCTTCAAATTCTTCCTTAGCCTTTTCTTCGTGGCAGAATACCTTGATTACTTTCTGACCGTTCATCATTTCCTGAACGTAGCCTTCAGTCTTACCGAGTGACTTCTGCTGACGGATAAAGTATTTTGCACTTCCGCCGCCGAATGTCTTTGATACTACCACCATTGCAACAACGCCGAGAAGTATTATAAGTGTCATAAGTATGCTGTAATAGAGCATTATGAATAACACAGTAACAACAATGATACCCGCCTGAAGCAAGCTTGTCAGCGACTGAGAAATAAGCTGTCTTAGTGTATCAATATCGTTTGTGTAATAACTCATTATATCGCCGTGCTTGTGAGTGTCAAAATATTTAATGGGCAAATCCTGCATTTCATTAAACATCTTTTTTCTCATCTTGCCAAGGAATCCCTGAGTTATATACGCCATAAGCTGTGACTGCACCGTTACGAATATAAGTGATGTAACGTACATGCCTATAAGAATAGCAACTAATGGGAAAATTTCTTCCTTTGCAGCAGCCCAGCTCATATTACCGCTGTCAAGATATTTTGTTATAACCGCCATAATTTTTTGTGTAAATATTGCGGGTACAGCGTTTACAATAGCAGAACAAACGATACATACAAGTACTATCGGATAGAGTACAGGATATGACTTAAAAAGAAGTTTGATTACTCTGCCGAGAACTTTGAAGTTCATTTTTCTTTTTGGCGGCATACCCTTGGGGAGAGTGTTTGTCTTATTCTTACTCATCATCTGCACCCCCACTCGTCTGCTGTTCATATACTTCACGGTAAATCTGACTGTTCTTAAGCAATTCTTCGTGCTTACCGATATCAGCAATCTTACCGTTGTCCATAACGATAATCATATCAGCATCCTGAACAGATGCAATTCTCTGCGCGATTATAATTTTTGTTGTTTCGGGAATATACTGCTTGAATCCTGCTCTTATAAGCGCGTCGGTTCTTGTATCAACAGCGCTCGTTGAGTCGTCTAAGATAAGTATCTTCGGTTTTTTGAGCAAAGCTCTTGCAATACAAAGACGCTGTTTCTGTCCGCCCGAAACGTTTGTGCCGCCCTGTTCAATCATTGTATCATATCCGTCAGGGAAACTTGTTACAAAACCGTCAGCCTGAGCGAGAACACAAGCTTCTTTTATTTCTTCGTCGGTTGCATTTTCATTACCCCAACGGAGATTTTCTTTGATAGTACCCGAGAAAAGCAAGTTCTTCTGAAGCACCATAGCAACGGAGCCGCGAAGTGTGTCAAGGTCGTAATTTCTTACGTCAAGACCGCCGACGGTTACTTTTCCCTCGGTTACGTCATAAAGACGCGGTATAAGCTGAACGAGAGACGATTTACCTGAGCCCGTACCGCCGATAACCCCTACTGTCATACCCGATTCTATATTAATGTTAATATCAGAAAGAGCATACTTTTTCGCTTTTGACGAATATTTGAAGTTTACGTCTTCAAAAGTGATTGAGCCATCCTTTACTTCGTATACAGCATTTTCGGGGTTTGTAAGAGCACTTTCTTCGCTGAGAACTTCGTATATACGCTTCATTGATTCAAGTGACATAGTCAACATAACGTAAATCATTGAAAGCATCATAAGCTGCATAAGTATCTGCATACCGTATGTAAGCATAGCAGACATTTCGCCAACGTTGATTGTTGTACCACCTGATGAAATAGCAAGTTTTGAGCCTATAAGCATTACGAAAACCATATTGAAATAGACACAGAACTGCATCAACGGAGAGTTTAATGCAACTATTCTTTCGGCTTTTGTAAAGTCGTTTGTTATATCGTCAGCTGCAATACCAAACTTTTTCTTTTCATATTCTTCTCTTGAGAAGCCTTTTACGACACGGGAAGCGCGTACGTTTTCTTCAATAGATTCATTTAACTTGTCGTATTTTTTGAAAACTCGTCTGAATGCAGGCATTGCATTTCTTGCAACAAGAATAAGACCTGTCGTAAGGAATGGAATAACAACAATAAAAGTACCCGCCAATGCACCGCCCATTATGTACGCCATAACAACCGAGAAAATAAGCATTAAGGGAGCTCTTACCGCGATTCTTATAAGCATCATAAACGACATCTGCACGTTTGCAACGTCGGTTGTCATTCTCGTTACCAAAGAAGATGACGAGAACTTGTCTATATTCTGGAAAGAAAAGGTCTGCACTTTTGTGAAAATATCGTTACGCATATTCTTTGCAAAACCTGTTGAAGCTTTTGCACTCGTAACGGCAGCAACAGCGCCGCAAATAAGCGAAAGTACAGCCAAAAGAACAAGAAAAAGACCGATTTTTACTATGTAATTCATATCAACGATGTTTGCTTCAAGCTTGTTTATAACCCTTGCCGCTATAAACGGAAGGTAACAATCAATGATTACTTCGCCGATTATAAAAATCAACGTAAAAATGACGTATTTCTTGTATTCTTTTACACACTGTGAAAGTCTTTTTAACATTGGTTACTCCTTTCTTTGTCATTCAAACAAAAAAGACATATCTGAAAAAATAAAAGTTATTATTAATTAAACCTTAATATTATACCATGTATTTACATTATTTTTCTATAACATTTTGTGAACATTAAAATTTTTTAAACAAAAAACTCCCTGTTTTCAAAAAACAGAGAGTTTTTATTATGTTTGCTATAATTTATTTAGCTTTCTTTGTTGTAACAGCTTTGATTACAAACAATGTAGCGATTGTCATAACAACTGCGATTGCAAGTGAAATGATTGCGTTCTGAACGAATGCTGCAATAATGTAGTTTACAAATGAGATTGCCGCAACTGTAATAGCGTAGGGCAACTGTGTTGAAACGTGGTTCAAGTGGTCGCACTGTGCGCCTGCTGAAGACATAATTGTCGTATCAGAAATGGGTGAGCAGTGGTCGCCGCATACAGCACCTGCAAGACAAGCGGAAATACCGATTATCAAGAGTGTTGAGTCTGCGGGGAAGATTGCTGTAACAATCGGAATGAGAATACCGAAAGTACCCCATGATGTACCTGTTGCAAAAGCAAGACCGCAAGCAACAAGGAATATAATTGCGGGAAGAAGACTGCTGAGACCTGCAGCTGCACCCTGCATGAGCTGTGCTACGAATACCTTTGCGCCGAGAAGTGATGTCATATTCTTCAATGCTGTTGCCATTGTGAGAATCATAATAGCGGGAACCATTGCCTTAAAGCCTGTGGGGATAGCTTCCATACAGCCCTTGAAAGAAATAACACGGCGGCATACAAAGTAGATAATTGAAATTACAAGCGCGATAAGTCCGCCCCAAGGCAAACCAACTGTTGCGTCTGTATTTGAGAATGCTTCAATGAAGTTCATGTTTGCGAATGTGTAGCCGTTACCATTGTAGATAAGAGCGAGAACGCAAGCAACGATAAGAACAATAATGGGGAATATAAGGTCAAGAACGATTCCCTTGGGGTTGCCTTCTTCGCTTTCATCGCCTGCTACGATTTCGCCTGATGTAAACAAATCGCCGTTTTCAGCGTTCTTTTCGTGAAGCTTCATAGGACCGAAGTCAAACTTCATAACAACCAAACCAATGATGAATACGAAAGTCATCAATGAGTAGAAGTTGTAAGGAATAGCCTTGATAAAGAGTTCAAGACCCTTGCCTTCTTCTGCATAACTTGCAACTGCTGCTGCCCAAGAAGAAATGGGAGCAATCATACATACGGGCGCTGCTGTAGCGTCAATAAGGTATGCAAGCTTTGCACGTGAAATTTTATGTGTGTCTGTAACAGGGCGCATAACTGAGCCAACTGTCAAACAGTTGAAATAGTCGTCAATAAAGATAAGTACGCCAAGGATAAATGTCGCAATAGATGCTCCAACCTTGCTGTGAATGTGTGTCTTTGCCCATCTACCAAATGCAGCAGAACCACCCGCTTTGTTTACAAGTGAAACAAGAGCACCGAGTATAACAAGGAATGCAAAGATACCTGCTGTATCGGATACGGCAGAGATGATACCTGATTCAATAACGTTGTCAACAGTACCTGTTACGCTGAAGTTTGATGCGAAAAGACCGCCGGCAACAATACCGATGAACAAAGAAGAATAAACTTCTTTTGTTATAAGAGCGAGAACAATCGCAATAACAGGGGGTACTAACGCCCAAAGTGTTGCGAACATAGGCATATCGCTTCTTACTGTTTCAAGTGCTGTCTTTGAGTTTTCTTCAAAGTTTTCGTCACTACTGCTGTTTGTAGTGTACTCGTCAAGATATTCAACCGCTGTGTCGTAGTCTGTGTAATCAGCTACTGCTTCTTCTGCAGCGAGAACGCCAGAACAAAGAAGCATTGACATTATTACAACCAATGCAACAACGGCAAATATTTTTCTGAATTTAAACAAATTCAAAATTATTCCTCCTTTGGTTGAGAAAAAAATACATAATACGAACTTTTTCCCTAACAAAAATTATATAATAATTATACATTATTTTGTAACTTTGTCAATATTAATAACCTTTTAACATATTTAATACGTTTTATTAAAACAAAAACGGCGGGAGCAATCCCCCGCCATACAAAAAATATCTTAGATTGTAAACTGCAATACGCAGAATGCTGTGTATATACAGAGAAGTGCAATTCCCTGCCAACGTGAAAGCTTCTGCTTGAACAATGTCGGAATAGTCATTATTCCCATTACCAAGAACATAACGGGTATATCAAGCACGAGAGATGCATTAATTCCGCCAATCAAACTTGAAACAGGAACTTCAAAAGGACATATTGTAATCGCAGCACCGCTTACGAGTACAAGGTTAAACAGGTTCGCGCCGATAATGTTACCAAGTGAGAGTGAACCGTGACCTTTTATAAGGGACGTAATCGCTGTTACAAATTCGGGTAATGACGTACCGAGTGCTACGATTGTAAGGCCGATAACCTTCTGAGAAATACCTGCTTTTTCTGCAATTATAATAGCGTTGTCAACAAGGAAGTCAGCGCCAAATGCAATAACAATCGCACCGACAATCAGCAAAAGCAAATCCTTGAGAAAACTATCTTTTGTGCCATTCTTTTCAGATTCAACGACGTGGTCTTCGCCGCTTATGGCTTCTATATTTTCTTCTGTTTTGTCATCGCCTAAAACTTCTTCAATGGTATTCATCGCTTTTTTTGCTTGTACAACGTTTATCGCCATATACACAACAAAAGCAACAAGAAGTATAATACCTGTATATACTGAGAAGAATCCTGACAAATATGCTGTCAAGCTATAAAATATTGCTGCACCAAAGAAATAGCATACGGGGAAAACTAAGCTCTTTCTGGGAGCTTTTCCGGGTTTGATTGCTATTGTCAACGCCGCAATAAGTGAAGTGTTACAGATAATTGAGCCGATAGCATTACCGTAAGCGATTGAACCGCTTCCCTGCAACGCCGCATTTGCTGATACAAGAACTTCGGGTAAGGTTGTACCGATAGAAACAACAGTCGCACCAATCAATATTTCGGGAATATGAAAGCGTCTTGCAATACCTGTTGAACCGTCAACAAACCAGTCGCCGCCTTTAATCAGCATAACAAGGCCGACTACCAACATTAAAATAGGAACTAACATTTTTTACTCCTTATATTTTTACATTTTTTAACAAATGGTATTTTATCATATACATACTATTATGTCAATTAACAAAAACAAAAAACCGCCAGCGCCAGCGGTTTTTATTTTTGTTATTCTTTAGTCAATACCTTTTTGTGCCAAGACCACTTTTTGCATTCAGGACATTTCATATATCTTGTTCTGCCCATATGCATCGCTGAAAATACACCTATATAAGTAGGCACATATCTATGATGACACTTTTTACATTCGTAATATCCTGCTATCTGCTCGATTTTTAATGCAAATGGCGTTGCAATCAAAAGCGGTACCAAACTTACCCCGACAATCAATCCGCCAAGCCATTCTTTCATCGGTACAACCGAAACAATTACCGTACATACAAGTAAAGGTAAAATGCTTATTATACCCATTACTATTTCCATGCGTAGCAATCTTCTGTCTGCTTCTTCTTTTTGTTTTACCATTTCAAGCAAGTTTTTTTCTAATTCTTTGTTGTAGTTATCCATTAATACTATCTCCCCACTCAATAAATCGTTTACTGTAATCTTAAGAATAGCGCAAAGTTCAAGCATAATCGAAGAATCGGGCAAAGCTTTTCCGTTTTCCCACTTTGATACCGCTCTATCGGTAATATTCAGCATTTCTGCCAACTGCATTTGCGTAAGATTTACACTCTTTCTGCGTTCGGCAATAAAC
>JAZRPI010000126.1:0-4177 GCA_045649165.1 Eubacteriales bacterium
TCACGAAATCGACATGGGCAAGTGGGAACGCTTGACTATGGTTGAAGCTGTCAAGAAATATGCAGGCGTTGACTACAACGACTGGAAGACAGATGAAGAAGCAAGAGAATGTGCAAAGAAGATGCACGTTAAGGTTGAAGACAACGCAACAAAGGGTACAGTACTTATTGAATTCTTTGATGCTTACGTTGAAGAAAAACTTATTCAGCCTACCTTTATTTATGACTATCCCGTTGAAAACAGCCCCCTTGCAAAGAGAAAACCCGAAGACCCTGCATTTACAGAACGTTTTGAATACTTCATCAATGCGACAGAGTTTGGTAACGCTTTCAGCGAACTTAACGACCCCATTGACCAGAAGGAACGTTTTGAAAAACAGGTTAAGGCTAAGAAGGCGGCAGAACCCGAATGTAAGGCAGAAGTTGACTATGACTACGTTACTGCTCTTGAATATGGTATGCCCCCCACAGGCGGTCTCGGTTTCGGTATAGACAGACTTGTAATGTTGCTTACAGACAGCGCTTCTATCAGGGACGTATTACTTTTCCCCACAATGAAGCCTTTAGACTAAGTAATAGTTAAAAGGAGATTATCTACTATGGATAGCAAAAAGATTATATCAAAATTTATTAAACCTAATTTGGTAGCAGTTATTATTTTTCTTATCTTTCCGTTGACAACAATATTTGCACTTATTGCTCTTCTTTTTGGTACTCTTCCCACAATTAACAGAGCAAACAAGTACATAAAGGCTCTTGAAGAAAAGGGTGAGCTTGATAAGGCTGCCGCTGAATTTATTTCACAGAATGCTAAGAAGCTTATCAAAGAAAAAGTAGTATTGACAGAAAACTATATGTTCTGCAAAAACAGGGGCATAGTTCTTCCTTACAGCGAAGTTCTTTGGGCATATAAGCACAGACAGACAACTTCTTTCTTGTTTATTCCTATCAACGTAACAGACTCGCTCTTCATAGCTACAAAGAAAATTAAGCCTATGCAGGTTGCACATATGGGCAAGGATAAGAAAGAACAGATTAAAGATGCAATTCTTGAAATCTATAATCACAACAATTCTTGTCTTGTTGGCTATACAAACGAAAACGTTGCACAGTACAAGGTATTAAGAAAAAGCAAATAAAAAATAATAAAAACCTACGATTTAATTCGTAGGTTTTTTGCATTATTAACCCCATTGATTATAAAAGCTAATTGTGATATAATCGACATAACAAATTACTGGGAGGTAATACAATGGAGCTTGCTTTTGGTTTATTATTTCTTGTCGGAATTCTGTTTATAGCCATGCTGCCGATAATCATCCTGTTTGGACTGTTCGGTATGGCATTCAAGTCGCTTGGCGCCATATTGCTGTTCGCTTTGAAATATCTTTTGCCTTTTGGTATCATAGGGCTTATAATAGCAAAGTTCAGGGACAAAAAGGGATATTTTATCTGGCAGGAATATCTTCAGTATGTAGGTATTGCTATAGGTGTCGGACTTGTTGTGCTACTGATATGGCTAAATATTCCCGTTACACCCGATTTTCCTGAGACCGAAGCTGTAGAACTGGTAAATGTCAGCTATGAGGCTGGCAACGAAACAAAAACTTCTTCTACAGAGACGGATTGGCTTATAGAAAATATGATAAGGTCGCTCAATTCGGCTAAATATAAACGTACTCTTAAGGAATTCGTTAAAGAAGATGAAGATGATTTTGAATATACGCTGACATTGACGGATACCGATGGTAAGGAATATACAGTAATTTTTGTTAACGATAAAGTTCTCGGGGTCCGAAAGGGTGGGCTCACCTTTTATTATAAAATGAAGGGTAATGCCACTGTGCCTCAGGATTGGGCAAGTAATGTGTATTACCTTGATAAGAAGGCGGAATCCAAGGCGCTATGGGAACCCTTTGCCAATGAGCTGTTTTCCACTATCGCCTATAATGAGAATGAGCAGGCGGTAACCTTTGTAATTCCCGAAACCATACCGGGAGATGACTACGAGATTGATATATACATAGAAGGTTCGCGCGAATATACAGGCGGGGAGTTTGTTCCCAGAGAGTTTCTTATATTTGAGAACGAACAAAAGCAGGATTTATGGGTTGCAGGGAAGGAATATTCCTTGCCTTTTGAGGATATAATTTTCTCGCGTTTTACTATTAAAGTGGATGCTCCGTATATTGAAGACCCATATACTTTTGATGTTTTCCCCCTTCTGCCGGAAGATAAAGTCTATAAATAAGCAAATGGGGCTCTGTAAAACCACAGGAGTTATTGAACTTAAAGAAAACAACGTTGAAAAAATTTAAATCTCTGCCGACAAGTCTGTCGGCAGAGATTTATTTGTGTTTATTTTATTTTACGATAAATCCTGCGGGAAGTTTCCATGATGCGTTAGTGTAGTAGAAAGTAACGCTTGTCATAAGATATTCGCCTTCGTAGTACATACAAGACGAGCTACCGCCGTCAAGGTTTGCCGCGTTAACCGCACCAAATTCACGCATAACTTCAATCAAGTCTGATGCAGACGCGCCAAGATGTCCGTTTCTTCCGCGTCCGTCTGTAACAAACATAAGCACAGCACCGTCGGCTCTCTGGCCGATAACTGTACGTGGGTTAAGACCGCTTCCCATACCGTTCATTTCGCGTTCTTCGTCGTTGATAATAAGCTGAACAAAGTGGTTATTTGCATCTGACGCTTCGTCCTGGAACGTAACAGCATCGCGGATTTTTCTTTCCTTAATCAGCTGTTCAACCTGTTTTGAATTCATCTTTGAAACGTCAATAATCTGTAATATATTGTTTTCGGTAAAGCCTACGAGAACAAGACCTGCAAACTGCTGTGGTTTGTTCATCTGTATTTCGCCGTTACTAACGATTACGCCGTAAGGTCTGCCGCCGCTGTTGTTTGTTGAGTCGTAAAGACCGCCGTTTATTGCGCCGATAGCATTGTTATCTTTACAAAGCTGGTCAAGTGTAATACCTTCTTCTTTCCAAGGATATATTGTTGCAAGGCTTACTCGTGACGGGTCTTTGACAATCATCATTGTGCCATAATATGTAGAGCCTGAAACTTCGTGGATTTCTATATCTTTCTGGTTTTCAGACTGAGTATTGTCGTTTTCGCTTTCGTCAACAGCGCCAATGTTAAGGTAACCCTTTTTACCGGAATCACCCATATTGATAAGCCCTTCGTCGACGTCAGCTTCCATATCTTTCATCTTGTTTTTGTCAACAATGTTTTGTATCTGTTCAGAAGAAAGGTAAAGAGAAGGAACAAACTTAAATTGTCCTGTTTCAAGGAAGGTAGGTACTGTGATGTAAAGTATTTCAGAAATAGCTCCCTGTTTTTTCTCTTCTTTTGAAACTCTGTTTGCGCACATCATTCCGAGTGCACAGTAGAGAAGTAATACAAGTGCAACGATGAAAGTAAGAACGAAAGTAAGAGTTTTTACAATTACACCGCCAACTGTGTTGTTGTTTTCCTGTTTTGATTTCGGAACTCTTCTTTTTAAGTTTTTTGTATCAATTACTACTTCATTGGTAGTAGGCTGATTATTATTCGTTATCATTTATTATCTCCTTCATACCAACAAGTTTCCACGTGGGGTTGTTTTTGTTATCGTTTGTATCGTCGTATTTTACGAAATAGCAACGTTCGTTCATTTCGTCGTCTACTCTTTTGCCGGCGACGTTCATCTGTTTGATAAAGTGAATATCAACAGAAAAGCTGTCTTCTGTTATCCAAGTAAAGTTTGTCGCGCTTTCTTCAACGAACGGGGGTCTTAAAAGTGTGTGAACGTTGATAAACTTGTTTCTTTCAATACTTGTATTGTATTTTGCGGCTACTTTGTACTGTTCAGAACCCTTGATAAGATATTTTGTAAGGGGTGCAAAGTCAAGGTCGCAAGTCATAAACTTACTCCAGTCTTCAAGAACCTTCAAAGGATTAACTTCCTTTGCAACATCTTCGGGTACACTTTCGAGTACGTTTGTTGCAACCTTTGTTATATCCTGAACTCTCTGTTCTTTCGTGTAGGCTATTTCGTTGCCGTCTTTGTCTGTAACCTTTATTTCTGCATCAGCTTTGAGAACAACTATCTCGTTGTTTATGTATTCGGGTACGTTCAAAACGTAGTCTCTGAGCGGAGCATATTCGGGAGTATCAA
>JAZRPI010000127.1:0-1567 GCA_045649165.1 Eubacteriales bacterium
GGAATTGTCCGTCATCCGATGTATTTTGCAACGGTTGTTATGTTTTTGGCTATTCCGCTTATTCTCGGCTCTTGGTGGGGGCTGCTTGTTTTTCTTGCATATCCATTTATAATCGCCGCTCGTATAAAAAACGAAGAACAAGTACTCACAGAACAGCTTGAAGGGTATATTGAATATAAGCAAAAGATAAAATACAGAATTATACCATTTGTGTGGTGAAACAAAAACCGCTGAAGTTTATAGCTTCAGCGGTTATATTTTTATTTATCAAAAGATACAGGTTTAGTTTCGCCTGTTGCGAATGCATTTGGTCCTGGGTCTGACATTGAGAAATACATACGTGCCGCCTTGGTTGTTCCAAAGTCTTTATTTGAGCCCGAGTTCTGCACTTTGTTAAAGGCGTCGCGGAACATCTGATTATGTGCTTCTTCGCGGTTAAGAAGAAAGTCAATAGTTTCGCGTACTTTTTTGTCTTCAATCTGACGGTAGAGATATTCGTATACTACCTTTGCGCGCTGTTCTGATGCGATATTGCTGAGCAGGTCTGCGCACAAATCTCCTGTAACCGTTACGTAGTCGGCAGTCCAGGAATATCCTGACGCGTTAATAAGTCCGGGGTTAAGTCCCAAAATTACGTGCGACTGAATTTCGCCGCAGGGTACTTGTGCGGCATCTACGTCGTGACCGTTAAGAAGATTAATTGTTTGTGCAATCATTTCCATGTGGCCTAATTCTTCTGCGGCAATGTCAAGAAACAAGTCCTTGATTTCAGGGTCTTTGATTCTGAAGCTTTGTGACATATACTGCATAGCCGCCTTAAGTTCGCCGTTACCGCCGCCAAGTTGTTCTTGCAAAAGGGCGGCATACTGCGGGTTGGGTTTCTCAATTTCAACAGGATGAAAGAGCATTTTTTCGTGTTTGAACATAGTGTTATCTCCTTTTGTTTTCTATTACATATTCTTTCCTTATTTTGAAATGGATATGCAATACAATTCCTGCTCAAATTAATTCATTCAAATCATTTGTCGGGGGCAGACAACTGTTGTTTTGGCACACGTAGTAGGTGGTCTTATTATTTTTGAGTGAATACTCATTTGTGGGTTGTGTCAAAATGACAGCTAAAGCATCAGACGGCAGCATAATGGGAAGGTTACTTTTACAGGTTTGTTTATCAAGGACAATTATTATTTTTCTGGGTGGATTGGTGTAGTCCAAAAGCGCTCTTAAAAACATTGCGTGGTACATTGGTGCACTCAAAGCATTTTTTGTGAGAAAATCAATTTGTCGTTCGGCTACGTCTTGGTATTTCTCATTACCGGTTAGAAGATATAATTGAACAAGATTATAGGACATAAGCGAATTTCCGCTTGGAATAGCGCCGTCATAGGTTTCTTTGGGGCGAAGAATCAGTTCTTCGTGTTTTTTACTGTATAGATAAAACCCGCCGGTATTATCAGCAAAATCTGATATAACTTTATCGCACAAATTTTCTGCGCGTATTAAATAATTACGTTCCAATGTGGCGCGATACAGCGACAGCTGAGCAAAGATATATGCGGCATAGTCA
>JAZRPI010000128.1:0-1878 GCA_045649165.1 Eubacteriales bacterium
GGCACAAAGGTAAGAATGGTCAAAGATAGCATAAAAATGCTTCACGACATAAGAATGATAAAAAAGAATAAATAAAAATAAGGACAAGACGTTTTCGTCTTGTCCTTTGTTTTTATAATTATTTTAACCTAAATTTGCCGCACCGATAATCCCCGCATCATTTTTAAGCGTTGCGATACGAAGCTCGGTTTTTATCTTTTCGCGACTTGTATACTGCATTCTGTCAACAATTTCGCGTAAAGGTGCCATTAAGTTTTCGCCTTCGTTCGAAATACCGCCGCCGATACCGATTACGTCAGGCTGGAATATGTTGATAATGTTAGTCAAACCACAAGCAAGATAGTCGGTATATTCTGCGCATACGGCACGTGCAGTCATATCGCCCATAGCCGCCGCCTTATACGCCGTCTTTCCGCTTACGTTTTCAATATCATTGTTACATAATTTCCACATAAGCGACTTTTTGTTTACCATCATATATTCTTTTGTCATAGTGATAAGACCGGTAGCAGAGCTGTAAGTTTCCCAACAACCCTTTCTGCCGCAGGTACAAGCGCGTCCGTTATGCTCAATAACCATGTGCCCAAGTTCGCCGCCCGCATTGTTAAATCCCGAATATATCTTTCCGTTAATGACAATTCCGCCGCCAACACCTGTGCCGAGAGTTACCATAACAAATATGCCAACGCCCTTACCTGAGCCTGCCATAGCTTCGCCCATAGCAGCGGCATTTGCATCGTTTTCTATGTATATTCTCTTGACAGGAAAAAATTCGCCGAATTTTTTTGCGATAGGATATTCTGTCATATTCAGGTTATTTGAATATCCAACAATACCTTCAACAGGTTTTATATTACCGGGAGTTGCAATTCCAACCTTTTCAACCTGACAAAGCATTATGCCCATTTCTTCAACAAGACGTTTGCAAAGTTCAGCCATGTCTTTTACTATCTCATCAGGTTGACGGTCTGCATTTGTAGGAACACTACCCTTTTTTACTATATTGTTGTCTTCATCAACAATTCCGACAGCAATATTGGTTCCACCAAGGTCTATGCCGATTCTGTACATATATTACCCCAAATTTTACAATAATTACTTGTTTTCCTTAAGAATATCGCGGATTTCTGCGAGCAAGTCTTCTGTTGTAGGTTTGGGTTCTGCAACTGCTTCTTCAACTACTTCTTCAACCTTTTTCTTTGCTTCCAATTTTTCTCTGCCCTTCTGGATAAGGGTTACAAAGATGAAGATTGAAACAGCGATAATAAAGAAGTCGATTACTGTCTGAATGAAGTTACCGTAGTTAAGTGTTGCAAAGCCTGCTTCTTTTGCAGCTTCAATAGTTTTGATTGCTGTTGTGTCAGCGCCTTTTGCATTAAGAATAACGAAAAGTTCACTAAAGTTAGCACCGCCTGTTGCAAGGCTGATTAATGGTGTGATAAGGTCGTTTACGAGTGATGTTACGATTTTTCCGAAAGCACCGCCGACAACAACACCGACTGCCATATCAATTACGTTACCTTTGAATGCAAATTCTTTAAATTTTTTAAACATAGTTTTTCTCCTTTTATTTATATATTTAATAATTTATCAAAATGGTCCATATAAGCCTTTTCAAAAAGGAATTTAAGCCTGTCTGTTCTGCCTTTCATATACAGAAATGCAAAGAGCGACTCAAGTCCTGTCGCACGTCTGTATTCCAATGCGGTAGCAGACTTCGGTGTAAAGTCGGAGGCCAAGCGGTCTTTGGAAGACAATTAGAGCTCCCAACTCCTTGGCTCACAGAACGACATGGCTACGATCCGACTTAGAAATGCAAAGAGCGACTCAAGTCCTGTCGCACGTCTGTATTCCAATGCGGTAGCAGACTTCGGTGTA
>JAZRPI010000129.1:0-7713 GCA_045649165.1 Eubacteriales bacterium
ACAGTCTACCAGTATTATGGTTCTTGTTCTCCCCATAAATGCTTTTTTTGCAAGAAGAATATTTGAAAATATATCTGTATTCTTATTCTTAAAAAATGCTATACAGATATTTTTCTTATCCTTGCAAAAAACACTATAAGTAACGTTTATTATCAGGCAATAAAGACCGTATACCATCAGCATTGCCATTGTTATTTCGATTAATGCTTGTAACATAAAATCCCCCTTATTTTATTGTATGTAATAAGAAGGACTTTAGTTAAGTTATGCGTTTATAGTTTTTGCAATCAATTCTGCAATATCAGTCTTTTCCCAAGGTGCATTTACGTCTTCTCTGCCCATGTGACCGTATGCAGCAAGGGGGCTGTAAATAGGACGGCGAAGGTCAAATCTTTCAATGATTGCAGAAGGACGAAGGTCAACAATTTCTGAAACTACTTCTGAAATTCTTTCATCGCTTACTTTGCCTGTGCCGAACGTATCAATCATTACAGACAAGGGTTTTGCAACACCGATTGCATAAGCAATTTCAACTTCGCACTTTGTAGCAACTCCCGATGCAACGATATTCTTTGCAACGTAACGAGCAGCGTAAGCAGCTGAACGGTCAACTTTTGTCGGGTCTTTACCTGAGAAAGCGCCGCCGCCGTGTCTTGCATAACCGCCGTATGTATCAACAATAATCTTTCTTCCTGTAAGACCTGAGTCTCCTGCAGGGCCGCCGATTACAAATCTGCCTGTGGGGTTAACAAAATACTTTGTATTTTCGTCTAAAAGATTTGCAGGAATAATAGGCTTGATAACCTTTTCAATAAGGTCATTTCTAATCTGTTCCTGTGTTGCATCTTCGTCGTGCTGTGTTGAAATAAG
The DNA here is from genome assembly GCA_045649165.1 of Eubacteriales bacterium. Classification (GTDB taxonomy): domain Bacteria; phylum Bacillota; class Clostridia; order Oscillospirales; family CAG-272; genus RGIG1995. The sequence goes on from JAZRPI010000129.1 coordinate 871, forward strand.
AACAGTATCAACTCTTACAGGCTTATCGTCAACGTATTCAACAGTAACCTGTGTCTTACCGTCAGGACGGAGATATTTTATTACACCGTCTTTTCTTACCTTTGTAAGCTGTTTTGCAAGTCTGTGTGAAAGAGAAATAGGCATCGGCATAAGTTCTTCTGTTTCATTACAAGCATAACCGAACATCATACCCTGGTCGCCTGCACCTTCGTTAAGGTTGTCAGAAAATTCTCCGCGCTTTGCTTCTTCTGATTCGTTTACACCCATAGCAATATCGGGTGACTGCTCGTGAATTGAGTTAATAACCGCGCAAGAATCGTAGCTGAAACCGTAGTCAGACTTTGTATAACCGATTTCTTTGATTGTATTTCTTACAACTGACTGAATATCAACGTGTGATTTTGTTGTAATTTCTCCCATAACCATAACAAGACCTGTTGTTACAACAGTTTCACAAGCAACTCTTGATTTGGGGTCGTCTTTGAGCATAGCGTCAAGAACAGCATCACTGATTTTGTCGCATACTTTGTCGGGATGTCCTTCTGTTACTGATTCGGACGTAAACAAAAACTTCTTCATTTTTCTACCTCTTTATATATCATTCTATTATTTTTTCAAAAACAAAACCGCCTCGAAAGAAGCGGTTATAAAAAGACCTCATCTTTCGGATTATTCCGCAGGATTTAGCACCTTGAATTTTTCAGGTTGCCGGGCATCACAGGGCCTGTCCCTCCGCCGCTCTTGATAAGGGAATATTCATTTTTTACTTACAATTAATTATAATCTAAATATCGAATTTTGTCAATATCATACTTCAAAAAGTACAAAATCGCCTTTCATAACAAACAAAAGGAAGAGTGTTGTAAGAGCAAGTACCGCAAGTGAAATAACTACCAACCACATAGATTTTTTGCTGAAAGCCTGTTTATGTTCGGACGGCGCAAGCAAGCGTGTTTTTCTGAGTATGTTTGTCAAAGGTTTATAAATAAGAAGCATAACAGACGCATTCATCAAGCCCTTACTGAGATTGAAAGGGAGCAATACTGTTGGGAGCATCGCAATAACGTCGGAACTCTTTACACCCATATAGAAAGGCGTAATAAATATATTCGCAAGACCCATTACAATTACAACGGATATTATAGAGCTGATAGCCGCTATAATAGCGCCCGAAAACGTTCTTTTATATTTATATACAATACCGCAAGGAATCAAAAATGCACAGCTTGAAAGAATATCCATTATAAGACCGTATATTCCTGTGTCTCCAATGGTTACCGATTCAAGAAAAGCAACTACAAGAGTACAACATACACCTGCAACAGGTCCATAAAGCAATGTTGCTATTGACATTACAGCATCTTTGAAGTCAAAGGTCAAAAACATTACGTTGAACCTAAAAAAGAACATTGCAATAAAGCTCAAAGCGCTTATCATAGCAAGAACTACTAATTTACGAATTTTACTGTTTTTCATAACGTACACCCTTTTTCTTTTTGTAAAAATAAAAAACTCCCCAAAAAACCTTCGGAGAGCATAAAAATAGCGTAAGAAATCTTCTTTCATCCGGACTATACCGTCGGCTCTGGAATTTCACCAAATCAACCTTTTATAAAAAGGCTCGCGGGCTATACCGCCGGTGAGGAATTGCACCTCGCCCCGAAGTTACCATTCATATTATATGTTTTAAACATATCTTTGTCAATAGAAATAAATAAAAAAACAGACAGAGCATAATACTCTGTCTGCTTTATTAAAATCTTTGTTGATTAATCAGTTATGATTATTCAAGAATTTCAGAAACAACGCCTGAACCAACTGTTCTACCGCCTTCACGGATAGCGAAACGGAGACCCTTTTCGATAGCAACGTTTGTGATAAGTTCAACTGTCATATCAACGTTGTCACCAGGTTTGCACATTTCAACGCCTTCAGGAAGGTTGATGATACCAGTAACGTCTGTTGTTCTGAGGTAGAACTGAGGTCTGTAACCAGAGAAGAAGGGCTTCTGACGTCCGCCTTCTTTTTCTGTAAGAATGTAAACCTGACCTACGAACTTCTTGTGAGCCTGAACAGAAGCGGGCTTACAGAGAACCTGTCCTCTTTCGATTTCGTTCTTCGCGATACCACGGAGAAGGAGACCTACGTTGTCACCAGCTTCAGCCTGGTCGAGGAGCTTGTGGAACATTTCAACGCCTGTAACTGTTGTGTTCTTAACTTCGTCAGCGAGACCAACGATTTCAACAACGTCACCAACTTTGATTGTACCTCTTTCAACTCTACCTGTAGCAACTGTACCACGGCCAGAGATTGAGAATACGTCTTCAACAGGCATAAGGAAAGGAAGGTCAGCCTGTCTGTCGGGTGTAGGAATGTATTCGTCAACAGCTGCCATGAGCTCAACGATAGGAGCATATTCAGGAGCGTTGATGTCTGTGTTAGCAGATTCAAGAGCTGAACGAGCTGAACCACGGATGATAGGTGTGTTGTCACCGTCAAATTCGTACTGTGAAAGGAGATCACGGATTTCCATTTCAACGAGTTCGAGAAGTTCTTCGTCGTCAACAAGGTCTGTCTTGTTCATGAAAACAACGATCTGGGGAACGTTAACCTGACGAGCGAGGAGAACGTGTTCACGTGTCTGCTGGAGAGGACCGTCAGATGCTGCAACAACGAGGATAGCACCGTCCATCTGAGCTGCACCAGTGATCATGTTTTTAACATAGTCAGCGTGTCCAGGGCAGTCAACGTGAGCGTAGTGACGATTAGCTGTTTCGTATTCTACGTGTCTTGTGTTGATTGTGATACCTCTTGCTCTTTCTTCGGGAGCGTTGTCGATCTGATCGTATGCCTGGAATTCGATCTTATCGTTGTTGAGAGAGAGTGTCTTTGTGATAGCTGCTGTAAGAGTTGTCTTACCGTGGTCAACGTGGCCGATAGTACCAATGTTGACATGGGGTTTCGTACGTTCAAATTTTTCCTTTGCCATTTTTAATTCCTCCAAAAATAATTACTTATTTTGATCTTTCATTCTTGCGGAAACGAGTGTTTCCATAATTGATTTCGGAACTTCAGCGAAGTGGCTGGGTTCCATTGAGTACTGTCCACGTCCCTGTGTCTTGGAACGGAGGTCAGTAGCGTAACCGAACATTTCAGACAACGGAACGAATGAATTAATTTCCTGTGCGCCTGAGATGCCTTCCATAGACTGAATCTGTCCACGTCTTGAGTTAAGGTCACCAATTACATCGCCCATGTAATCTTCAGGAGTAATAACTACTACCTTCATTACAGGTTCTGTAAGTACGGGGTCAGCCTTCTTCATAGCGTCTTTGAATGCCATTGAACCGGCAATCTTAAATGCCATTTCTGAAGAGTCAACTTCGTGGTAAGAACCATCTTCAAGAGTTACTTTTACGTCAACAACGTTGTAGCCTGCAACAGTACCTGTGAGCATTGCACCCTGGATACCTGCATCAACTGCGGGAATGTATTCCTTAGGAATAGCACCACCAACAATCTTGTTGATAAATTCATAGCCTTTTCCGGCTTCATTCGGTTCGATTGTAATTTTAACGTGACCGTACTGACCTTTACCACCCGACTGACGAGCGTATTTTGTGTCAGAGTAAGCAGCGCGTCTGATTGTTTCTTTGTAAGAAACCTGAGGTTTACCTACGTTAGCTTCAACCTTAAATTCGCGGAGCAAACGGTCAACGATGATTTCAAGGTGAAGTTCACCCATACCTGCAATAATAGTTTGTCCGGTATCATCGTCTGTGTAAGTTCTGAATGTGGGGTCTTCTTCAGCAAGTTTTGCCAAAGCGATACCCAATTTTTCCTGACCAGCCTTTGTCTTGGGCTCAATAGCAACACGGATAACAGGATCCGGGAATTCCATTGATTCAAGAATGATAGGATGCTTTTCATCACAAAGTGTGTCACCTGTTGTTGTATTCTTAACGCCTACAACAGCAGCGATATCACCTGCATAGCACTTATCAATATCCTGACGGTCATTTGAGTGCATCTGAAGAATACGGCCGAATCTTTCACGTGAACCCTTGGTTGTATTGTAAGCAGTTGAACCTGTTTCAATTACACCTGAGTATACACGGAAGAAGCAAAGTTTTCCTACAAAGGGGTCGGTCATAATCTTGAATGCGAGAGCTGCAAAGGGCTCTTCGTCAGATGAAGGACGTGTTTCTTCCTGTTCTGTTTCGGGGTTGATACCGCCGATAGCAGGTACGTCGATAGGAGCGGGCATGTAGTCAACGACAGCGTCGAGGAGCTTCTGTACGCCCTTGTTCTTATATGATGTTCCGCATACAACGGGAACGATCTGGTTTGCGATTGTAGCCTTACGGATAGCAACCTTGAGTTCTTCTACTGTGATTTCTTCATCGTTGAAGAACTTGTCGAGCAATGTATCGTCTGTTTCTGCAACAGCTTCGATAAGTTTTGCTCTGTATTCCTGTGCCTGTTCGAGCATGTCTTCCGGAATGGGTTCAACACGCATATCTCTTCCCAATTCATCGTAGTATACATCGGCTTCCATGTTGAGAAGGTCGATGATACCTCTGAATGTGTCTTCGGCACCGATAGGCAATTGAATCGGCACTGCATTTGCCTTAAGTCTTTCGCGCATCATGTCAACAACACGGTAGAAGTTTGCACCCATAATATCCATCTTGTTAACATAAGCCATACGCGGTACACCGTATTTGTCAGCCTGACGCCATACGGTTTCTGACTGAGGTTCAACGCCGCCTTTAGCACAAAGTACTGTTACTGAACCGTCAAGAACTCTGAGTGAACGTTCAACTTCAACAGTAAAGTCAACGTGTCCGGGTGTATCAATGATGTTGATACGGTGGTTCTTCCAGAAACATGTTGTAGCAGCAGAAGTAATTGTAATACCTCTTTCCTGTTCCTGAACCATCCAGTCCATCGTTGCACCGCCGTCGTGTGTTTCACCCAACTTGTGAGTCTTACCTGTGTAGAACAGGATACGCTCAGTTGTAGTTGTTTTACCGGCGTCGATGTGTGCCATAATGCCTATATTACGTGTTTTTTCAAGTGTATATTCTCTTGGCATTATTTTATCTCCTTATTTTTTATGCGGCATTAATATCTGTAATGTGCAAAAGCTTTGTTAGCTTCAGCCATTCTGTGTGTTTCTTCTTTCTTCTTGAAAGCTCCGCCTGTGCTGTTGATTGCGTCCATGATTTCGTTTGCGAGTCTTTCAGACATTGTCTTTTCGCTACGAGTTCTTGCGAACGCTGTCAACCAACGAAGGCCGAGTGTCTGTCTTCTTTCAGCTCTTACTTCCATAGGAACCTGGTATGTTGAACCACCTACACGTCTAGCCTTAACTTCAAGTACAGGCATAACGTTTTCCATAGCAGCATTGAACTGTTCGAGTGCATTCTTACCTGTCTTTTCTTCTACAGCTGCGAATGCATCGTAAACGATTTTCTGAGCAACGCCCTTCTTACCGTCGTACATAATGTTGTTGATAAGCTTTGTTACGAGCTTAGAATTGTACATAGGATCGGGCAATACATCTCTTTTTGTAATTTGACCTCTTCTTGGCACTGTTCTTCCCTCCTTCATAAGTGATAATGAATTCATAGGTACTCGAAGAATAACTTCGTATATGCTCAATTTCCGAAGGTCAGATATTTATATAAAATAAGTATCGGTCATTCGGATAAAAGCAATGACGATATTCGTATGTTACCTTTAGTTAATTTTGGTACAGAAACTTACTTAGGTCTCTTTGCACCGTACTTTGAACGGCTCTGCTTACGGTTTGCAACACCCTGAGCGTCCAAACTACCTCTGATGATGTGATAACGCACACCAGGGAGGTCTCTAACCCTTCCGCCTCTGATGAGTACAACTGAGTGTTCCTGGAGATTGTGTCCAATACCGGGAATGTAAGTTGTTGCTTCAAGGCCGTTTGTCAAACGTACTCTCGCGATTTTACGAAGAGCAGAGTTAGGCTTCTTCGGGCTTGTTGTAGAAACTTTGGTGCAAACACCACGCTTCTGAGGAGCGCTGAAATCTGTAGGAACGTTCTTGATGGTGTTGAAACCCTTCTGGAGAACGGGAGCCTTAGACTTGTACTGCTTCTCTGATCTGCCCTGTCTTACTAACTGGTTAAAGGTTGGCATATTCTTCCTCCTTCTTCAATATTTACTATTCTGCAAATGGGCATAACTATGCCAAAGCATACGTAGATATGTTACATTATACCACCACTGTTTATAATTGTCAAGCAAAAATATTTTTATGCATTTTTTCTGCATTTTGCACAATTTTCGTCAAACGCAAATCACAATAATGACACATTTGTGCAATGCGATAAAAATCGCCATAACAAGTCGATTATATTCACAATATTTATTCTATAACCCAATATTTACATAAGCATCTTTTTCACTACTTTCTTGATGCCAAGAAAGTAGAACAAAGAAGGCATTTAGGGGCAGGGATTTCGATTTCCCTTCCCCTAAAAACCCCAAACCTTAAAACGACTAAGGGAGAACGCCCGTTCCCCCTTAGCACCCCTTTCGGTCTGCAAAAATTCTTTATACAAATTTCACCATTTTTGATATCAATGTTAGTATACTCTACAATAGCTTAACAAAGTAAATTATTCTCACAACCATATACGCAAGTGCAAACAATAATGGGAAACCAAGCGAAAATGGAAACCAAAGAAATAAAATCATCGGAAAAATAAAGCACAACACGTAAGAAAAGCACACTATCAATGAAGCGATGTTCAAACGAGCTTTCGTACTCATATCAGATACTTTGTATACCAAAAAGTAC
>JAZRPI010000130.1:0-3861 GCA_045649165.1 Eubacteriales bacterium
TCCCCTATAATATCAAATTTTCGGTAGTATTATAACATATTAAATTATGGTAATGCAAGATAAAATTTATATATAAATTACAAAGTATTGAAGATTTTTTTAGACAAATTTACAAAACAAAATCCCCTGTTTGTTTAAACAGGGGATTTTATATTTTATTTCATTGTTTCAAATATTTCAAGCCAGTAATTTTTTATCATTTCGTGACCGTACGGAGTAGGATGAATACCGTCTTGGCTCCAATAATCCGCAGGCGCTCTCTTAAGTGCTTCATCAAAAATTTGCTGAGTCTTCAACAAGGGGAAATTAAATTTGTTTGCCAATCTTTCTACTACTGCCGCCTTTTCAGCAACGTCAGTTCTGAAGTTTTCCAATCTTTGTGGTTTTTCTTCGGTATTGCAAGTTACGCCGCCTTCAAGCACAAACGGTGCAATAAGCATAATCTTTGTGTTAGGACAAGCTTCGGTAATTTCTTCAAGAAGCATTGTATAAATTTTTTCAAATTTTGCCGTTTCAACACCGTTTTGATGATATATTTCGTGTAATGTATCGTTGACTCCAATGTAAATACTTGCATAATCAGGTTGAAGGTTTATGAAATCAATCTTTATTCTTGCATACAGGTCAACAATTCGGTTTCCGCTTATTCCGCGATTGAGTACTTCATACTCATTCGGGTATTTTTCGCCTAAATAGGCCCTGACCAAAAAAGGATATCCCGTGCCAATACCGTTGAATTTGCTTCTGTCTCTTCCCATATCGGTTATTGAATCGCCTTGAAAAAGAATTCTTTTCATAATAAAACCCTTCCTTTTATTATATATGGTTTGTCTCAATTATAGCATATTAGTTTTGTATGTCAATAAATATCTTTTTTTATTTATTGCAGTAAAATTTCTGCGGAATGGGGAGTTCGCCACTAAGCACGTCAACTCCGCCGCTGCTACTAAAAATAAGCTCAATAGTTTCTTTTATTTTTCTTGCGTCGCAAAGCTGTGTGGGCGCATTTCCGATAAATCCGTCGGTAATACAACCGTGATAGCGGAAGGGCGTATCGTATTTGATAAAACGCCAAGATACATCGTCAACGAAGTCGGCTTTGTAAAGCAAAATATCTCTCATTTCTATCTCGCCCGAAAGCTTTTTGATTGCAGTCACGTTCGGTTCACTTTTCATACGGTTAGGCAGACCTAATATTTCTTCAACCGCGTGTATATACGTATTTCTGTTCTGAGCAACGCCTACTAAAAGAATATACCCACCCATAGAATAGAGCTTTCCATAACAACTTTCGGGAGCTGTTGAAGACTTTATAAAAGGCTCGTCTGCAATAAAATCAAGCGCCTTTTGTCTGTCGCCAAAGACTACCATTGAATGTGTCGGACTTTCAGAGCGCACACCCCTGCCGTGGCGGAGAGCAACAGAAGCAAATGCACCAAGACAGCTTTCATCACTTGACATATCAAGGGTTATTTCTTTGTCAAGGTTGTGCCACGTATGAGTAGGAACACAAAAAAGTCCGCCGTCAGACGTAAAATATTCAATCAATGCATCGAGCAATGCTTCTGCTCCGCCTTCAACCGAACCTATTGCACGTAAGGATGAATGCATCAGCACTACGCTATCCGTAGGTGCATTCATAGCTCTAAGCTGGTCTATAATATTCTGTTTTGTATATATAATCTTGTCCATTTTAGATTGTTTTTCTCCAATTATCTGTAATCATTTTTATAAACTTATTATACCATATCGGCGAATAGTGTGCAAGAAAAGATTTAGGCTTTAAAAAAAGACGGTTATTTTTCATAGCCGTCTTTTTATTGTTATATTTTTAAGAAATTACGTTTGGCTGAATACCAAGCGCCAAGACAATATAGAATATCAAAGCTGTAAGCAATGCATAAATAAGCATCGGAATTGCATTCGTTTTAATCAGTTTTCCTTCTTTGCCTGTAATACCTATGGTTGCGCTTGCCGCAACAGCATTGTTTATACATACCATATTACCAATCGCGCCGCCAACACACTGCATCGAAATGACGAACGCAGTCGGCAAACCAAGTACGGTAGCTGTGTCATACTGCAAATTAGAGAACAGGTTCATAGAAACAGTCGCTGAACCGGAAACAAAAGCTCCCAATACGCCAATAAAAGGAGAAATTACGACGTACAACCACTTACCAACCATAGCAAGAGCACTCGCCATTTCGTCCAGCATACTTATGCCGTCCATATTTTTATACTTCATAATCTCAACAAGAGCAAGACCAAACAACAACGCCAAAGCCGCACCTGATACCTGTTTAATAGTATCTTTCCATGATTGTTTGATTTTCTCTTTATTCATTTTATGTATTATATTAGTAACAAACGAAATAAGCACGAAAAACGTTCCGGGAAGATATGCCCACTTCAAGCTCCAATCAAGTTTATCAATTCCGAACAAGTTATCAATTTTCAATACAAAAGGTGCACCGCCTGTTAACAAAGCTTTTACACCCAACTGCGGAATACGTGTTATAACCAAAACACAAGAAACGAGCAAGTAGGGCAACCAAGCTTTGAAAAGTGACATCTTTGACTCAACAATAGGTGTAACTTCGCTTGTCGCCAACCATTCCTTATTCCATTCAGCAGAATTTCCGAAATCCCACGCTTTTTTGGGAACCAAGAAATTATTTTTTGCTGCAATTACAGTAACTGCGATAGAAATGAGCGCCGCCAAAAGTGAAGCAAATTCATAGCCAATAAATATAGCAATCAAAAGATGCGGAAGAGCAAAGGACAAACCTGTAAATAATGCGAAAGGAGCCGCTTCAAGAGCAGGTTTAAATGACTTTTCTTTGCCGAATATTTTTGTTGTCATCATAAGAACAATAAGGGGTAAGAAAGTACTTATTATTGCATGGGGGAGAGCTGTCCAGAAAGAGAACTGAGAAATAAAAGCAGTGTCTCCTGACAACCCAAGTATATTCAATGCGGAAGTTACAGGTGTACCAACAGCACCGAAAGAAACTGCTGTTGAGTCAAAAATCAAGGTTATCATAGCCGCTGCAACGGGCGGGAAGCCAAGACAAACAAGCAAAGGACCTGCTAACGCGGCAGGTGTACCAAATCCTGCTGCCGCTTCAATAAAAGAACAGAATGAAAAACCAATAATGCACGCCTGTACGCGCTTATCAGGACAAATATTCATAAATCCGCGGTTAATTGCCGCAGTAGCGCCCGATGCCTTCAGCGTATTCATAAGCAAAATAGCACCGGTAATTATAATCAAAACGTCAAAAGAACTGAGCATTCCAAAGATTGAACCGGCAAGTAATTCTCCAATTCCGATATCCCAGAAAGCAAAACCAAATACAAAAGCCACGCACAAAGAAATCAACAAACTCCATTTTGCAGGCCAGTCAAAAAACAACATTAAAACCAATGTTATAAGAATAGGAACAAACGCTAAAACTGCTAACATAAAACCTCCGATGATTAACAATCATATTCATAAATAAATCTGCTTAAATAAAAAATATAAAGCAACTGAATCTCTTTTTTTACCAATCTTTTTCTACCAAAGTAACAATATATCATAAAACAAAAGATAAATCAACCAATATTCAAAAATCTATAAAAGAATTTTAGACATACTATATTTTATCAAAAAATGAAGTAGCAATAATTATTCATTATTCATTCGAAAATCCGTTCATCTTTAATGAATGATGAATAATGAATAGTGAATAATACAAACAAAAATCCGTCCTCTTACGAGAACGGATTTTCGTTTGGCTCCCCCTGCTGGGCTCGAACCAGCGACATCATGATTAACAGTCATGCGCTCTACCGACTGAGCTAAGGAGGAATATT
>JAZRPI010000131.1:0-4029 GCA_045649165.1 Eubacteriales bacterium
TCACAGAACGACATGGCTACGATCCGACTTAAAATCCAGTATTCTTCCTTATTCTTGCATCACAGGCGTTTTATTCATTTCCATTCTACAACGCTGTTACTGCAGTGTAATATGATATCATTTTTTACATATTTTGTCAACCCAATTCACCCCGCATCCGCAAAATTAACAAAAAATTAATATTTCAAAAAAATTGGAAAAAATTTAAAAAAGACTTGATTTTTTGTACGAAGTATGCTAATATAGGGAAATGATAGATGTATTAGATTTTTTCGGGAGGTGAAATCCATGCCTAACATTAAGTCCGCAAAGAAGCGTGTTGAAACTACTAAGACTAAAACCTTACAGAATAAGATGCTCAAGACTGCTCTCAAAACTGCAATGAAGAAATACGAAGCAGCAATCGAAGCTGGCGAAAAGGAAGTTGCAGCAGAAACATACAAGGAAACTGTTAAAAAACTCGACAAGGCAGTTGGACAGGGTCTTCTCCACAAGAATGCCGCTGCTCGTAAAAAGAGCCAGTTTACACGTAAGCTCAATTCTTTGAATGCGTAAGTTACGAATGATTATGCGAATTCATTACAAAAATGAATTCGCATTTTTGTTTTCTATTCGTATTATTACATATTTTTCCAGAAAATAAACAACCCCTTGCAGATTTGTCTGCAAGGGGTATTTTTGTTATACTATTAATCTCGTTTTTTTCTTGCGATAATTCTTCTTTTGTTTATTTCCGTATTCAACGTAAGGAATAACACCCAAAATCGAAATATCAAACCTTTCTTTAAGTGCATCTTCGTTACTTACAGTATTATCAAAGAATACAAGCATGAAGATTACAAGACAGATACCAACGAAAGCTACAAGAAAACCGACTATTACATTCTTCGTTGTGTTAGGCGAAATAGGAGTGTTATTAACCTTCGCTTCGCCAAGACTCTTCATTTGAATATTAGCAACAGAGTTAACAATAATCTCAGGAGCTCTTGCAATCAAAGCATTACACAACAGAGCCGATAATTCAGGGTCAGTCGTCTTTGCCTGAACTTTGAGCCATTGCGACTCGCCTATCTGAGAATAAGAAAGAGCTGATTTAACTTGAGCCACAGAATACTTCTTGCCTGTTTCTTCTTTTACAACTTCGATAACAGCTTCAGCCATTGTATCGTCTTCAAGAACGACAATGCAGTTTTCAATAAGTTTCAATGTTGTTTCGATATCGTTTACAGATACGTCAGAAGACCAGTCTGAGTTAAACAAACCAATCTTTACAGATGATGAATATATAGGAGTTGCCAAAAATTCAGAATATATAAAAGCTGCCACCATACCTATAATTGAGCAGAGCGCAATTATAACCCAGTTCTTCAACAGCTTTGATACATATTGTTTCAAATCAATATAATCCATAACACACTTCCGTTCAGTATTTTCATTAAAATTATATCACTCTAATTATTATACCATATCAAAACTAAAATTGCAATAGTTTTCTACTTGATAATTTTGCTGTGTTATTTTATCATTTTTTGCACCCTTATATATAATAATATATGTAAAAAAACGCTATTTTATCAAAAAATTCCTTGACATAGTCATAAAGGTGTAGTATCATTAAAAAAGATAGTTTAACTGTGTACAAATATGCTTTTTGTAACACAAATTTATATAATATGGAGTGTAAACAAATGAAAGTATTAGCTATCGGTTGTCATCCCGACGACCTTGAAATTGGCTGCGCAGGAACTCTTGCAAAGTACAAAAAGCTCGGACACGAAGTTACAGCAGTTCACGTATGTAACGGTAATATGGGACACGCTGTAATTGAGCCGGACGAACTCAGAACAATGAGAATTGAAGAAGCAAGAAAAGCAGGTTCTCTTGCAGGTATCCCTGTAAGAACACTTGATATCGGCGACCTTCTTCCTTATGGCGATAACAAAGAACAGAGAGACATGATGATTACTCTTATTTCAGAAGAACAGCCCGACGTTATCATCACTCACTGCCCTAACGACTATATGCCCGACCACAATGCTGTAAGCCAGCTCGTATTCGACGCTTCTTTTGCAGCAAGTGTACCCCACTACCCTGCTACAAACGGCAAACCTGCTAAGGTTGTTCCGATTTACTATATGGATACAGTCGGCGGTGTTGGAACTGTTCCCACAGAATACGTTGACATTTCTGAATTTATTGACCTTAAGCTCGAAATGCTTAACTGCCACGAAAGTCAGATTAAGTGGATGCTCGAACACGACCACATCGACTTTACAGAATTCGTAAGAACTTGTGCTGCATTCCGCGGTCTCCAGTGCGGTGTTGCTTATGCAGAAGCATTTACAAAGGCTAACCATTGGCCTAAGGTAGTTCCTGGCACACTTCTTCCCTAAGTATAAAAATAATTTTTTAAAAATAATATAACTTTGGAGGTTCATTAATATGGATTTCATGTCAACCGTAAAAGGTTCATTACTCGAAGGTTTCTACCCTGCTGGTTGGGATTTTGACAAAATCAACGCTTGTATGGATTTTGCTCCCGAAGCAGCTACAGAACCCCAGCCTTTCTGGCACAAGGATTTCACACCTGTAAAGTGCGATAACATTTATGCTTTTGACACACTTATGGGCCACGAAATCGCTCTTAAAATCAAAGAAGCTAAAGAAGCTGGCGAAAAAATCGCATTCATTCTCCCCGTAGGTCCTATGGGTATGTATAAATGGGCTGTGTACTTCCTTAGAGAATGGAAGATTAAATGTGACCACGTTTACACATTCAACATGGACGAATGGGCAGACAGCGAAGGCAATACACTTCCTTCAACAAACAAGGCTGCATTCCAGTGCGCTATGGAAGATGCTTTCTTCAATCCCCTTGGCGAATACACAATTCCCGCTGACCAGAGAAACTTTGCTACAAAAGCAAATCTTCCCACATATCCTGAAAAGATTGCTGCTCTCAAAGCTGAAGGCGCAAAACTTATTCTCGTATTCGGTATAGGCAGAATGTGCCACATCGCTTTCTGGGAACCCCAGTTTGCAGCTGAATTTGAATCAGATGAAGAATGGAAGAAGCAGTGCTACCGCATCGGTGCAAAGCTCCATCCCCTTACAATAGAACAGAACGCTATCACAAGCTTCAAATCACGTACACCCCTTGTTCCTTGCAGAGCAAACACAATCGGCCCCGGTCTCTTCTTGCAGGCTGACTATATTATTGGCGGTTGCGACGGTGTATTCAACCGTGGTATGCAGTGGCAGGGTATGAGCTTCTGGATGACTCTCCGTCACGGTCCTACAAGATGGATTCCTTCCAGCTATATGCCTACAATGCCCGGAAGATTGTTCTTCCTTGAAGACCTTGCAGGTCCTTTGACAGCTGAATGTAACTAATATTTAGTTGAATTTAAAACTCCCTTGTTTTTCAAGGGAGTTTTTATTTTTCTCCCCTACTTTCTTTGCCGCTTTTTGAAAAAAGCTTGGCAAAAACTTTACTCAAACAGTTTACGAAAATTCTTTATATAAAAACCATTCAGTAAGTTTTCTTTGCCTACTTTCTTTCGAAAAAGAAAGTAGGCGTAAAAAAAGCACCGTGCTTATGCACGGTGCAATTTTGTTTTTCTTATATCTTATGCAAGACCGAAGTCACGGTATGTAACTTTGATGTCTGTTTCAATAACAGATTTTCTTCTTGCAAAGAGTGTTGAGATGTTAGTATATCTTGCGTCAACGTCAAGAATTTCTGTACGGATGTGACCGAAGTCATAGTACATACCAACGTCGTATACACGACCTTCAAGGATTATATCAAGTGACTGTTCAGATTCATCGTCACGAGCATATCTTCTTGAGAGAAGTGTGTCATACCAAGAAGGCTTAAGAATGATGCTTGAGTAGTAGTTAAGGTCTTCAACGATATTTGCTGTTCTTTCTTCGTCTTCAAGTACGTTAGGAATAGCTACCATTGCACAGTTGTAGGGATACATTGAGTAGTATTCTTTCTGGTTTGTGTCATACTTGGGGAAAGGA
>JAZRPI010000132.1:0-8396 GCA_045649165.1 Eubacteriales bacterium
CAAAACACCTTGACAACAACAATACAGATATTACAATCAGAAAAATATTCGACAGAAAAAATCCTTTGGTAAACATCATTCTGTGGATAACTGCTCTTATATCGGTATTCTTGCTTTCAGGCTGTGTTATCAATACAGTTACAGATATTACCACCTACGGCGCTGACAATCTTAATATGAATGAAGTTATTTATCTTGTTTCGCCCTACTTAAGATGGATTTTCAAAACCATATTCGGCTATTTCGTTATGCTCGGAATTGCAAAATGGTTTGACTTCTGGTGGAAAAACCTTTATGCAGCATTTACACAGAACAAAAAATGAATATTTTTATCGTATCTGAAAATAAACGCCTTGCGCGTATGCTCTTTCTTGAAATAAACAAACATTTTGAGAATATAAAAGTCATAAATGAA
Organism: Eubacteriales bacterium; assembly: GCA_045649165.1. Taxonomy (GTDB): domain Bacteria; phylum Bacillota; class Clostridia; order Oscillospirales; family CAG-272; genus RGIG1995. Next base: position 416 of record JAZRPI010000132.1, read on the forward strand.
AGGCTGACTGTTCCTGCATTAAAACTATCTTTACAAAACTGCGACTGCCTTGTTTTTGACTCAGAATATTATATGGGAAATATTTCATTCTTAAAAGAAATAAAAATCCCTATATTCTTGCTGACAAAAGAAAACGTCGACGTTGAAAACGCCAACGTAAAGCACGTATTCACACGCCCTTTTGCAGTCGATGAGTTTGTAAAAATATTCTCAGAGCAAAACGGCTCGCACACTATGAATACGAAAGAAAATATTTCAACAAAAGTTGATAATATCAAACTTGACTACTATTCAATGCAAGCAGATATAGACGGAAATATCATCAAGTTTTCGCCAAAGGAATTTGCTCTGCTCAGTCTGCTTTACAAAAATCGTGGAAAGGTCTTGTCAAGAAAATTTGTGCTTGACTCGGTCTGGGGAAATGACTACGACAATACAAACAACGTTGACAACGTGTATATAAACTACCTACGAAAAAAGCTCGACAATGCATCGGGTGTAAAACTTATCTACACAATACGAAACCAAGGCTATATGATGAAATAAAAATGCATAATAAAAACTCCCTAAATCTAGGGAGTTTTTTGTTTGTTAATTTTCTTCTTTGCTTTTTTCGGTAATCTTCTTGCTGTCTTCTTCGCTGAAGCCGTCCGTACTTTCTTTGATAAATATAATCTTGAAAGTCATAAGAAGCATCTTGATATCAAGAAGAAGCGAGTAGTTCTGGATATACATCAAGTCAAGCTGTAACTTGTCGTAAGGAGTTGTATTGTACTTACCGTAAAGCTGAGCCATACCTGTAAGACCGCCCTTAACCTTAAGTCTGTACTGGAATTCGGGTATTTCTTCGGTATACTGTTTTACGTGTTCTACTCTTTCGGGTCTTGGGCCTACAAGGCTCATATCGCCGACAAGAATATCAATAAGCTGGGGAAGCTCGTCAAATCTTGTAGCTCTAAGGAACTTACCAATAGGAGTAATTCTCGGGTCGCCTTCTGTCGTAGGTTTCGGCGCGCCTTCCTTTTCGGCGTCAACAATCATACTTCTAAATTTGTGAATACGGAATACCTTACCGTTCAGAGTAGCTCTGTCCTGTCTGAAGAAAACAGGTCCGCCGTCATACGCCTTAATAGCAATCGCACATATAAGAAGTATGGGAGATGAAAGAACAAGAAGAATAAGTGAACATACAATGTCCATAAGTCTTTTTATAATTCTCTGTTCTATCGTCATACCGTTGTTTCTGTAAAGCAAAAGCGGTGTGTCAAAAAGGTGTATACACTCAGCTCCCCTTACAAGAACGTCGGATATCTTTGTTGTCGCATAAGCTCTTATGTTGTTTTCATAACAGATTTTGAGAAGCTTGTTTCTCATTTCTGCATGTATGTCATAAAGGATAACACCTTCGGAAGTTCTCGCGGCTTCTTCAATCTTGTCAAAACCGTCTGATACGTTGATAATTTCTTTTACAACAAACTTGTCCTTACGGGTTCCTATCTTACGTACAAAAACTTCGGGAGAATACTGGTCGTATACAATAAGTACCTTCTTCGCGGGGAACGTCTTGATAAACCAGAAGTCGCCGAGAAGCGCCATAACAAATATTATAGCAACGTCAACGCAAAGCATTATAAGCATAGGCCAAAGCGTAACAAATCTCGCTGAAAGGAGAACCGTCTGCAAGTATGATATGCCTGCCGCAAATACAGTCGCCAACACCTGAGAAATAATAATCTTTGATTTGCCGTATCTGCCGTACTTAAGCCCGTCAAAAGAGCTGAGAAAAACAATCAGATAAAGACCGTACAAAGCATCTACAAACCAATTACCCCTTTCGATAAAGGGCAATACAATTTCTGTGTTATAAAAAGTTTTCCACACGTAGTCGTAAACTACAATCTGAGCCGCAACAAGTATTCCTGCCAAAAACAAACGGAACAAACGCTTAAACTGCTCGTTATTCTTTCTCACAAAAAACACTTCCTTTTTTTGTTTTTCAATATATTCAAGTTGCATTCTTAATTCTTTTTCGCCATAATAAAACACTATTCGGCTTTGTATAAGTCTACCACAAAAAGCACTTTTAGTCAATACATATATTGCCTTAAAGAATTTTTAACATAATTGTAGCAATGGGGAGATTTTTTTCTTCTTGCGGTTCATAATAAACGTAGCGTATAGGTTTGTCTGTTATTTTATTATGAAGCAAGGGGGATTTTTATGGAGAAAAATGCACAAACAGAAAAACAGTATCTCTGCATTGACCTAAAATCGTTCTTTGCTTCGGTGGAATGTGTCGAAAGGGGCCTTGACCCTTGGACGACAAATCTTGTCGTCGCCGACAACGAAAGAAGTGACACCACTATATGTCTTGCGGTTACTCCGGCTATGAAAAAGTTAGGAGTAAAAAGCCGTTGCAGACTTTATGAGATACCAAAATATATTGATTTTATAAAAGCTACCCCGCGTATGAAAAAATATATTGATTATTCAGCGGAAGTTTACGGCGTGTATCTTAAGTATATTTCAAAAGACGATATACACATATATTCCATTGACGAAGTTTTTATTGACGCTACAAAATATCTGCCGTTATATAAAACTGATGCGAAAACGTTGGGGCAGACTATAATGAAAGATATATTTGAAACAACCGGCATACCCGCCGCCTGCGGAATAGGTACAAACCTTTATCTTGCAAAAATAGCCCTTGATATAACGGCAAAGAAAACGCCCGACAATATAGGAATACTTAACGAGCAGTCTTTCAAAGACACCCTTTGGGACCATAGACCCTTGACTGACTTCTGGCATATAGGAAAGGCTACGGCAAACAAGCTTGCTTCTTACGGTATTTATACTATGAGAGATATCGCTCGCTACCCTGCTGAAACTTTGTACAGAAAATTCGGCGTCGATGCAGAAATCCTTATTGACCACGCAAACGGGATAGAGCCTACTACTATTGAAGATATAAAAAATTACAAGTCTAAGTCTACTTCTTTCAGCTCTGGCCAGATATTGCCACGTGATTATACCTACGAAGAAGGATTACTCATCGCAAAGGAAATGGCAGAACAGCTGTGTATGGATATTTTTGACAGGGATATTACGGCAAAATCAATGACACTTGAAATTGTTTATGGCGGCAGAGAAAGAGAATATTCACGCGGTACTTATAAATTTGCAGAGCCTACGAATACAATAAATAACGTTATCACAGGAATAAAAGAAACCTACGACAAGATATTTGACAGAACAAAACTGGTACGAAAAATCAGCATTTGCTTTAATAACGTAAATAGAGAAATATGCGAACAGCTTGACTTTTTCAGCGACACGGACAAGAAAGAAAAAGAAAAAAGCAAAATGAAAACCATAAACGGAATAAGAAGACGTTACGGAAAAAACTCGATATTCAAAGGGCGTGACTTAGAAGAATATGCCACCGCACGAGAAAGAAACAGACAGATTGGGGGACATAAATCAGGTGAAAAGTGAAAGAGCAAAAATATTTGCGCCATTCAGCCCACTAAAAGGAATGGATAAGGCGTACAGAGAAAAAGAAAGGGTTATCATCCCTAAATCCGAGCTTCTTGGCGACCGGATTGACGAAATAAACGAAAAGCTAAAAAGCATAAAAAAAGGCAGTATCGTTGAAGTAACGTATTATGACGACGGAAAATACACAAAACGATGTGGACAAGTGTATTCTATCAGCGCCGAAAAACGTATGTTCAGTTTGGATTTGCCTATATATTTCGATGATATTTATAATATTGAAATAAGGGAAAGTTTTTATAAAAACCCTTGACATTTTTTTAGCGTAGTGCTATACTAAAGCATATTTTAAAAGCTATGAAGAAATTATTTCCGTTTATGCTTCACTTCAGAGAGCTGTCGGTTGGTGAAAGACAGTGTGAATGGACTCGGAAAGTCTCGTTTCTGAGCTGAGTTGCTGAAAGAAACAGTAAGCGACTACGGTTTGTCCCGTTACCGTGACAGAAGACTTGATTGAGTCTTGATAAGTTGACCGTATTTTTTATGGTAAACAGGGTGGTACCGCGATAATTTCGTCCCTGAAGTCTAGACAAAGACTTCGGGTTTTTTTATTTTTATTTTTGCTTTTTTTCTAAAGCATACAGAAAGGATTTTTGTTATGAAACAAATCAAAATTGCAGACACAACTCTCTGTACAAACGACAGAACGTTCAGTTTTAAGGAAAGACTTGAAATAATCCGTCAGCTTGAAAAACTAAAGTGCGACATAATTGAGCTTCCCGAAATTGCTAATGCAAAAACTGATATACTGCTTGTACGTACTGCATCTTCTTTTGTAAAAAACAGCATAATTTCTGTTGCAGCAGGAACAAGCGAAGAAAGTATTGACAACGCTATTACAGCTTTGTCCAACGCAAAACACGGAAGAATAAGAATTGAAGTTCCCACTTCCCCCGTCGGAATGGAATACTTTATGCACAAGAAACCCGAAAAAATGCTTGATTGGGTAGCAATCGCTGTTAAAAAGGCTTGTGAAAACTGCGACGACGTAGAATTCTGCGCCGTTGACGCGACAAGAGCTGAAGACGAATTTTTGAAAAATATTATTGAAGTTGCTGTTAATTCAGGCGCAAAAACAGTATCTGTATGCGACAGCGCGGCAGGTATGTTGCCCGATGATTTCGCAAACTTTGGCAAACAGATTACAGAATATTCAAAAGTACCTGTTGGCGTATCCTGCTCCGACAAAAACGGCCTTGCAACAGCTCAGGCTATTATGGCTGTTAAAAACGGTGTTGAAATCGTAAAAACATCTGTCGGATGTGACACTGTTCCGCTTGAAATCTTTGCAAGTATGATTAAAAACTGTGGAGACAACTACGGCTTCTCTGCAAACATAAACTATACTGAAATACATCGTATCATCGCTCAAATCCGTTGGATTACAGATGGCAAACAGAGTGATAAAAACGTATCTTCTTCAACAAAGGTTGAAGAAAACAGCATCCACCTTGATGCAAAAGACGATATTACTGCAGTTTCTGCAGCAGTCGCAAAGTTAGGCTTTGACCTTTCCGACGAAGACAACAAAAGAGTACACGAAGAAGTGTGCCGCGTTGCAGAAAAGAAGACCGTTGGCGCAAAAGAGCTTGACGCTATCGTTGCTACCGTAGCCCTTCAGGTACCCGACTCATACAAGCTTGAAAACTACGTAATTAATAACGGTAATATTATAAGTGCAAGCGCACAGATTACACTCAGCCGTGACGGCAGAAACTTACAGGGTATTGCAATCGGCGACGGCCCTATCGACGCCGCTTTCGTTGCAATAGAACAGATTATCGGTCATCGCTACGAGCTTGACGATTTCCAGATTCAGTCAGTTACCGAAGGTAAGGAAGCTATGGGTTCAGCTTTAGTAAAACTCCGCTTCAACGGCAAACTCTATTCAGGTAACGGTATATCAACCGACATTATCGGCGCATCTATCCGCGCATATATAAGCGCTGTAAACAAAATTGTTTACGACGAACATAACTAATGGCGAAAGGAGAATATGATTTATAATGAAGCTTTCATTTTCCACTAAGGGTTGGCACAACAGCAGTTTTGAAGACTTCTGTGACATCGCCGAAACCTTGAAATTCGGCGGAATTGAATTGCATAACATAAACAACCGTCTGTTTACCGACAGAAACGGTGCGTTTCAGGACTATTCCGCAGCTTCTACACTGAGACTTCTTTATGATAAAAAGCTGAGTATCCCTTGTATAGATACAATACGTGATATTTCTGTCAAAGAAGAAAAGATTGAAGCAATCAAAGAAACACAAAGATGCTTTGAAATTGCAAAATTTCTCCATATTCCCTACATTCGCTTGAAATCACGTACAGAAAACGAAGACGGAATTGACAACGCGCGTGAATTTATTTCATCCATACTTCCGACAGCCGAAGAATACGGTGTTACGCTTTTGCTTGAAACGTCGGGCGCTTTTAAAAACACGGAAACTCTCAGAGACACTCTCGACAGCTTTGCTTCCGACAGCCTTGGTGCACTCTGGAACTTGTCCGAAGCATACATCGAAGAAAACGACCCCGAAGTTATCATAAAAAATCTTGGCGCATATGTACGCCACGTACATTTCAACGATATTACTTTTGATAATAACCAGAAGCAGTTTACCCTTGCGGGCGAAGGCGTACTTCCTGTTGACAGCATAATGAATGCTCTGCGAAGCGTAAACTACGACGGCTTTATCTCGCTCGTCTGGGACCCCACTTGGTGCGAAGAAATTGACGATATGGAAATTATATTCGCTCAGTTTACCCACTATATGAAGCAGTTTTCAGACACTTCAAAGGGCGAAAAGAATTTCTATTATAACCGTTCTCACACCGGCCGCTTCTGTTGGAAAAAGGACGACCTTATCGACCTTACTTTCTCTCAGGTGCTTGACAGACTCGTTGAAGACTTCCCTGACCAGAACGCTTTTAAATACACCACTCTTGACTACACAAGAACTTACAGCGAATTCCGCGATGACGTTGACACCTTTGCAAGAACGCTTATCTCTCTCGGCGTTAAGGCGGGAGATAAAGTATCAGTATGGGCGTCAAACGTTCCGCAGTGGTTTATCTCATTCTGGGCAGCTGTAAAAATCGGTGCAGTCCTTGTCAGCGTTAATACAGCATACAAAACACACGAAATTGAATACCTGCTCAGACAGTCAGACACAAACACATTGATTATGACTCAGGGTTCAAAAGATACAAACTACGGCGAAATTATAGCAAAGCTCTGTCCTGAGCTTGAAAACCTTACTCCCGGAAAAGCTTTGCACAGCAAACGTCTTCCTTTCTTGCGTAACGTTATCACTGTCGGCTTTAATCAAAAGGGTTGCTTAAACTGGAATGAAGCTATAAAAAGAGCAGACGAAGTACCTGTTGAAGAAGTATACAGAATGGCATCTGCCGTTGACAAAGACGACGTATGCAATATGCAGTATACGTCAGGTACAACAGGATTCCCTAAGGGCGTTATGCTTACTCACTACAACGTAGTAAACAACGGTAAGTATATCGGCGACCACATGGAGCTTTCAACAGCAGACAGAATGATGATTCAAGTGCCTATGTTCCACTGCTTCGGAATGGTGCTCTCTATGACTGCGGCTATGACTCACGGCGCAACCATGTATCCGTTACCCTACTTCTCGCCCAAACCCGCACTTGCTTGCGTACACAACGAACATATAACAACGTTTAACGGTGTTCCGACCATGTTTATCGCTATGATGGAACATCCCGACTTCGAAAAGACCGACTTCTCATATATAAGAACAGGCATTATGGCAGGTTCAAACTGCCCTGCTGACCTTATGAAAAAAGCGGCTGACGTTATGAATATGAAAGAAATCGTATCCGTTTACGGACAGACAGAAGCTTCCCCCGGTTGCACTATGGGTAGTTATTACGATTCTCTCGAAGTTCGTACAGAAACTGTCGGAAGCGCATTTGCAAACGTTGAATGTAAGGTTATCAACCCCGATACAGGCGAAGAATGCGCCGACGGCGAAAACGGCGAGTTTGTCGCAAGGGGATATAACGTAATGAAGGGCTACTACAAGATGCCCGGTGCTACTGCATCTGCAATAGATGCTGACGGCTGGCTTCATACAGGCGACCTTGCCTGCCGTACACCCGAAGGTAACTATATGATTACCGGTCGACTCAAGGATATGATTATCCGCGGCGGCGAAAATATTTATCCCAAAGAAATTGAAGAATTTATCTACACCTGTCCCAAGGTAAGTGACGTTCAGGTTATCGGTGTTCCCGATGAAAAATACGGCGAAGAAATTATGGCTTGTATTATTCTCAAGGAAGGCGAAAGCATGACCGAAGACGAAATGAAGAAATATATCGCAGAAAATATGGCTCGTCATAAAGTTCCGCGTTACATCGACTTCGTTGACTC
>JAZRPI010000133.1:0-3588 GCA_045649165.1 Eubacteriales bacterium
AACGGGGTTTGAAATTCCAAACGGTTCAAGCAAGAATATTTCTTCAGCATTTTCAAGAGTGATATCGTTTTCTTTCACTTCAGCGTCAATATCAATCTGTGTTACAAGACATTCATCCTTAAGATTTTCTCTTGCAAAATCATTTATTCTTTTCTTAAATTCAGGCAATTTTTCTCTATCAATAGAAAGACCTGCGGCAAGTTCGTGGCCACCGTATTTTGTCAAAAGGTCAGAACAAGAGCTTAAAGCGTCAACAAGGTTAAGTCCCTTTATGCTTCTTCCCGAGCCTTTGCTTACATTTCCGTCAAAAGAAATAAGAATTGAAGGAAGATTATACTTTTCCGTTATACGTGAAGCAACAATACCGATAGCACCATTGTGCCAATTATCTTCGGCAAGTACAATAATTTTGTCATTTTCAAAATCGTGCTCGTCGTGAATCTTTTTGTATGCCTGTTCGATAATCTTGTTTTCTTCTGCCTGACGCATACGGTTTGTTTCGCATAATTCTTCGGCAATCTTGCGCGCTTCAACAGGGTTTTCACAAAGGAATAACTCAACCGCTCTTGTAGCATCGCTTATTCTACCCGCAGCGTTAATTCTAGGTGCAATAACGTAACTGATTAAAGTTGAAGTAATTCTTCTCTTTTTCTTCTTGCCGTCAAATTTGGAAACAGTAATCGCACCCGCAAGCTCTAAAAGCGCTTCAATGCCGGGACGCTTAATCGTTTCTATAAGCTTAAGACCATAGCTTACAATAAGTCTGTTTTCGTCAACAAGCGGCATAACATCGGCAACTGTACCAATAGCAACAATATCGCCGTATGTATCGCATATTTCTTTCAACCAGTCTTTTTCAATGTTATTCTTTTTGCAATAAGTATATTCAAGCGAACAAAGAAGCTTGAATACAACACCAACACCTGCAAGTTCCTTGAAAGGATATTTGCAGTCGGCTCTTCTTGGGTTAACAATCGCACAAGCATCAGGAAGTTCATTCTGACACTCGTGGTGGTCTGTTATAAGCACGTCAAGACCAAGTTCTTTTGCATACTTAGTCTCAGAAACGGCAGTAATACCAGTATCAACAGTGATAAGCAAATTCGTCTGTTTTTCTGCAAGGCTTTCAATAGCTGACGGATTGATTCCGTATCCTTCGCCTGTTCGACTGGGGATATAGTAACTAACGTCGCCACCCTTTGCTTTCAAATACAAATAAAGTATGCTTACCGACGTAACACCGTCAACGTCATAGTCGCCGTAAATAACAATTTTTTCATTGTTTTCAAGGGCCTGAAAAATTCTTTCAACAGCTTTGTCCATATCAGCCAACAAAAACGGGTCGTGAAAGGATATATCCATATTCTTTATGAATCTTTGTGCGCTCTCAGCCGTCTTATAGCCCCTATTATAGAGCAAACGGGCTGTCAGCGGTTTGACTTGTAATTTATCGGAAATAGTCTTCACTTCTGCAATATGTTCATTGCAGTCAGTTTTGATATTCCACTCTTTCTTTTTCACCATCTTTTTTATATCTCACTTTCATTTTTTTACAAATTTAATTACAGTACTCTTAGAATTCTGCTGATAACACGTTTCTTTTCAGAACGGTTAAGCAAAAAGCTGAATAAACATAATGAGAGTACCAAAACGATAAACGTTGCAACAACAGCGATTACTTCTCCAAAAAGCGAATTAATCGCAAAACATGCAACAACCGCCAAAAATATCGGCAATATAAACACAATAAAAGCATTGGTCAATACTTTTTTCGTATCGGTCTGAATTTCAACCAAATCGCCTATACAAGCATTTACTTCGTTTATTGCAGTCGCATACACCTTTGTACATTTTTCAGTACAGTGCTCTGCATTTTCACACATATCGCAAGCAGATTTTCTTTCACATTCTACCCTTGCGATATTACCGTTTGTTTCAACAACAGTTCCATATTGTTTCATAATAAATCTACCTTTAGAATGGCTTATACCTTTCCATAATACGTAATGCAATCCTTATGCCGTCAACCGATGCGCTGGTAATTCCACCGGCATACCCGGCGCCTTCGCCACACGGAAATATGTTTTCTTCACTTGGAGAAAACAGCATATCATTTCTTACTATTCTGATTGGCGATGAAGTTCTTGTTTCAACACCTGTCATTATAGCGTCATTTGGAGCATAACCTTTGACTCTCTTTTCAAATCTGACAAGGCCTTCTTTTAAAAATGAATTTACAAACCCTGGGAAAAGGTTGTTCAAATCACAAAAATTATATCCCTTGCCGTCCATATAAGTCGGTTTTATTCTGCCAAAAGTCGTACTTACACTGTTATTAAGATAATCGGCGACTTTCTGTATAGGCGCGCTATAATCATTCCCACCCATTACAAACGCCTTTTGCTCCAATGCTCTCTGAAAATTCAAGCCGTCAAAAAGTCCACTTCCAACGTCTTCAGGCAATACCGATACAACGAGAGCTGCGTTAGAATTTTTTCCGTCACGCAAATAGTTGCTCATACCGTTGACAACGACTGTATTTTCTTCTGACGCGGCTTCAACCACTTGTCCACCCGGACACATACAAAAAGTATACACCGCTCTTTCGCCCTTACGGTATGAAAAATTATATTCAGCATTACCTAATTTTTCGGCATATTTGCCGTATATTGATTTATTAATACCTTCCTGAAGCTGTTCAACACGAACACCAACAGAAAAAGCTTTTGATATCATTTCAAGTCCTGTTTCGCTGAGATTTTTATAAGTATCCCTTGCGCTGTGCCCTGTTGCAAGAACAAGGCTGGAACACTCAATCTCGCCTTTATTGGTCTTAACCTTAAGACCGTCTTTGATTTTTGTATACCCTTCAAATCGGGTATCAAAATGCACTTGACCGCCACATTCGATAATTCTGTTTTTTATATTTGTAACGATTTTTCCAAGGTTATCAGTACCGATATGCGGCTTTGCATTTGTCAGTATAGAATCGGGTGCGCCGTACTTATGGAATGATTTTATAACGTATCCTGTTTTTTTATCGTTTATTCTCGTTACAAGCTTTCCGTCAGAAAAAGTCCCCGCACCGCCTGCACCAAACTGAACGTTACATTCAGTATCAAGTATTCTGTTTTTTCTGAAGTTTTCTAAGCACTTGTTTCTATCTGCAATATCTTTTCCGCGCTCAATAACTATAGGTTTATAACCGTTTTCCGCCAACAAAAGAGCGCAAAACATTCCTGCAGGTCCAAAACCGACAACAAGTGGTCTATACACAGCTTTCTTCTCGCCATATACAATATCAAGTTCTGTTTCATCAAGTATTGTAGCATTAAGCGTTTTAAGTATATTTTCTCCTAAAACACCGTCTTCAACTTCTGCGCAAACAGACCATACGGACGTAATGTTGTTTACGTGTCTTGCATCAATAGACTTTCTGTAAACAGAGACATCGCCAAAATTTGATGCACCTATAACGCTATTCAGTTGTTTTGTTGCATTTCTTATTGCATCAGATTCATTAGCTTCTGCTTTCAGTCTGATATCTCTTATTACTATCCGCATAAACTTCTCTTTTTTACTTAATAT
>JAZRPI010000134.1:0-3123 GCA_045649165.1 Eubacteriales bacterium
GCGGTAGGACGTGATAATTGTTCTATCAGAGAAATTGACAAGCTCACACACAGTGTTGACTACTACTGGTTGTCAAGAATGTGGGCAGACAGAGGCGAAAGAATGCCCGAAGCTGACTTCATCGTAGCACCTAAGGATGCGCAGGAAACATCTAAGGTTATGAAGATAGCTAACTACTACAAACTCCCCGTAACTCCTTGGGGTGCAGGCGGCGGTACACAGGGTGGCGCTATTCCTGTATGCGGTGGTATCTTGCTCGACACAAAGAGAATGAACCAGATTTATGAAGTTAATACAGAAGCTATGTACATAGAATGCGGCACAGGTTCAATCTATAAGCACATTGAATGGGCTGCAAACGAAGTTGGCAAGGCAACAATGCACTATCCTTCTTCACTTACTTGCTCAACAGTAGGCGGCTTCCTCGCTCACAGAGGTATCGGCGTTTGCTCAACAAAGTACGGTAAGATTGACGACATGGTACTCCAGATGGAAGTTGTTCTTCCTAACGGTGATATCATCAATACAGCAAGTGCTCCTAAGCACGCAGCAGGTCCTGACCTTAACCAGATTTTCATTGGTTCTGAAGGTACACTCGGTATCATCACAAAGGCTCAGATTCGTATTTACGACCAGCCTGAAGAAAGACGTTTCCGTGGCTTCTTGTTCCAGGATATGCACGGTGCATTCCAGGCATCAAGAGAACTTCTCCAGAAGTTCAAACCCTCAGTTATGCGTCTTTACGACGAAGCTGAAACAGCTTCTCTCATCAAGAAGATTGTCGGCGTTGAAAAGAAGGGCGCATTTATGAACATCGCTTATGAAGGCGTTAAGGAAATGGTTGAAGTTGAAGAAAAGATTCTTCTCGAAACATTTGCAAAATACGGCGCTGAAGACCTTGGTTCTGAATACGGCGAAAAATGGTGGAAAGAAAAGATTACATTCTTCTATCCCGGCCACATGATGGATATTCCTCAGATGTTCGGTACAATGGATACAATCGCTCCTTACGGCAAGATTGAAGAAATTTACTGGGCAATGAAGGAAGCTATTGAAACAAACTTCCCTCAGGCTAAGTTTATCGCTCACTTCTCACACTGGTATGAATGGGGCTCAATGATTTACGACAGATTTATCATTGACGGCAAAGACGTTCCGAAAGACCCTGTTGAAGCACTTCGTTTGCATCAGGCAGTATGGACTTGCGGTGTAAGAACAGCTCTCGCACACGGCGGCGTTGTAAACGACCACCACGGCGTTGGTATCAAGCTCGGCAGACTTATGAAAGAACAGTACGGTCCTGCAATGCAGGTATTCGAAGGTCTCAAGAAGACACTTGACCCCAACGGCATTATGAACCCCTTCAAACTCGGTTTATAATAGGAAAATAGGAGGAATATTACAATGATTTTATCAGAAAAAAGCAAACAGCATATAGATTCTTGCCGTTTCTGCTGGATGTGTCACCACATCTGCCCTATCGGCAACGCAACAGGTCTTGAAAGAAATACAGCAAGAGCAAGAGCTCTCGGTCTCTCTCTCGTAAACAGAGAAGCAATCGAACTTTCTGAATGCATTGACAACGTTTATGAATGTGCTACTTGTGGCGCTTGTCACCACGACTGTACAACAGGTTGGGACCCCGTTATGTTCACAAAGGAAGTTAGACTTCAGGCTGCTCTTGAAGGCGCACTTCCCGAATACATCCAGAAGCTCGTTATGAACTGTCTTGAAACAGGCAACGCATATGGCAAGACAGAAATTGAAGCTGAACTCGCTGCAAAGATTAAAGAACACTCAAAGAAGACAGACGTTCTTCTCGTTCTCGGTGCTGATGCAAGATACATCGCTCCTTGTCAGGCAGTAAAGGCTATCAAGGTTCTCGAAAAGGCTAACGTTGAATTCACAGTTGAACTCGACGAAAAAGCAACAGGCGCACAGCTCGACTTCCTTATCGGCGCTGCAAACGAAGCTAAGGCTCAGATGGCTGAAGCTGCAAAGGTTTACAACGAATATGCAACAGTTGTTGTATATGACCCCGCTGACGCAGTAGTAATCAAGCGTATCTACGCTGAAAACGGCGTTGAAGTTACAGCAAAAGTTTCTACATACACAGCATTCCTTGATACTCTTCTTGCTTCAGGTGCTCTCAAAGCTGAAAACAAGGGCAAGACAGTTGTATTCCAGGACCCCTTCCAGCTTGCTCGTGACCTTGAAGAAACAGAAGAAGCTCGTCGCGTAGTTATGTCTTACGCTGACCTTACAGAAATGCTTCTCAACCGTGGCGAAACTGTATGGGCTGGTAACATTCTTATGGGTCAGTACATTCCCCAGGTTATGTTAAAAGTTGCTGAACGCAGACTCTTCAACGTAACATCAATCGGTCAGAAGACAATCGTTACAGCTTGTGTTTCTGAATACGTATCACTCAAGAACGTTGAACAGAACGAAGTAGAAATCCTTTCTATTGAAGACCTTATTCTCGGTTAATATAAGGGAGATATAAAATGTTAGTTAATCTTAAAACTGTACTTGATATGGCGGAAAAGGGTAACTATTGTATCCCCGCATTCAACGTATATAATATGGAATCGGTTATCGGTGTTCTCCATGCTGCAGAAGAAATGAAGGCTCCTATCATAATGCAGGTTTATCCCCGTCTTATGAAAGAAGAAACAGGTTACTTCCTTGCTCCTTCTATCATTGCAGCTGCAAAGAGAGCGTCTGTACCCGTATGCTTCCACCTTGACCACGGTCCTTCTGAACTTGAAACAACACGTTCACTCCGTTACGGCGCAACAGGTATTATGCTTGACGGTTCAACACTTCCTTTTGAAGAAAATATTGCTCTTACAAAGAGAGTTGTTGAAACTTGTGCTTACCTTGACGTACAGGTTGAAGGCGAACTTGGCCACGTTGGAACAACAAACGACGAATCAATGGACGAATTCACAACTGCTGAAGACGCAAAGAGATTTGTTGAAGAAACAGGTGTTGCTTGTCTAGCGGTTGCAGTTGGTACTGCGCATGGCAGATATTCAAAGCCTCCAAAACTTGATATCGAACGTATCAAGGCGATTCGAGAAGCTACTAACAATACTGCTCTCGTTCTTCACGGCGGTT
>JAZRPI010000135.1:0-3074 GCA_045649165.1 Eubacteriales bacterium
TTTTCTTCTGCGGGAGCAACGTAGTCTTCTTCATCAATTCTGTGAAGTGAACGAACCTTTTTCTTTTCGCCTGTGGAAGTTTTTTTGGTCTTCTTAACTTTGCCGTTCATTTCTTTTTCGGCTCTCTTGTAGTCTTCTTCAGTAAACTTCGGCAAAGGCATAACCTTCGCAAGAATAATCTGCTGAATTGTTCCGAAAAGGTTGTTGAATATCCAGTAAATACCGATAACCGCGGGAACGATGAATGTGATATATACGCTCATCAAGGGCATCATATAGTCCATCATTTTCATAGAACAACCGGCATTTGCATCCTGAGCTGTTCCTTCAGCGGCATTGTACGTATATTTTCTTGTTATCTTCATACTGAAGAACATAAATACGAATGTCAAAACGGGAACGAGAAGAAGTATAAGTCCTTCTCCCTTGAGATTGTCTAAAGATGGTGTGTTTGCAAGGTTGAGACCGAAAGTCTTGAAGTTGGGAAGGTCAGATGCAGACTTAACGTATTCGCCGATTTTTGAAGCATATTCGCTGAAATTGTTTCTCAACACTTCAACGAGCTGAATCTGAATACCGTTTTTGATTTCTGCAGCCGCCATAAGTTCTTTTACAACGTCTTTCGGAACGCCGCAAAGGAATTCAAGGGGTCTGATAATAACCTGATAAAGACCTAAAAGTATAGGAAGCTGTATAAGCATAGGAAGACAACCGCCCATTGGGTTGAAGTTTTCTTTCTGATAAAGCTCCATAATTTCATTCTGCATTTTCTGCTGTGTAGGCTGGTCGTTTCTGCCCGCATACTTCTTACGGATAGCCATTTCCTTGGGGCGTAAACTTGCCTGCTTAATCTGGTTCTTCTGCTGTTTTATGCTAAGGGGAAGCAAAGCAATCTTAACGACAACAGCAAATATAATAAGGCCTAAAAGATAATTTTTTCCGCCTAAATTGTAGCAAAACTTTACAACAAGGCCAAAACCTTTAAGAATTGCGTCTATCAATTTCTTTTCTCCTTCTTACACTGGCAAATGAAAAATTTGCCGACAAATTATTTTCTTTTCTTTGTACACTTCTTTGGTGGTACGGGGTCTATGCCTCCGCGGCAAAAAGGGTTACATCTTAGTATTCTATATATAGCAAGAATACTCCCCTTGAAAAATCCGTGAATTTCCAAAGCCTCGATTGCGTACTGTGAGCAAGTCGGATAGAATCTGCACGTTGGCTTCTTTTTTAGAGGCGAGATATATTTTTGGTAAAGTCTGATTAAAAAAATAAAAACCCTTTTCATCAGATAAGCTCCAATTTTTTGAAAGCGTATACCAAATCATTCTTAAGGTCCGTTGATTTAGCGCTGACACAACTGTCACGCGCCACCAGAACGATTAAGTTACCCTTTTTCACTCCGTATTCTTTGTCTGTGAGTCTGAATCCTTCTCTTATGATTCTCTTGACTCGCGAACGCTTTACCGCGTTACCTATTTTCTTGGTAACGGTAAGACCAATACGGTTGATAAACTTTTTCTGTGGATTTTCTTTTCTTAGTCTTGAAGCATGGAAATCGGGTAAAACGTATACGACAACGTGTTTTGTCGCAACCTTTTTACCCTTTCTGTATGCTTTCATATACAAGTGGTTTTCGCCGATAGCCCTATATTTCATAACTATTCAAACCCCCTGTAATTTCTTGTTACAAAACAAAAACCCCCGAGAGTATTCGGCGGTTTTGTAACTGACATGCGTTCTAATATGAAACGTTTTATGCCTTAATATGTGAGGCGTTTTCTGCCTTTAGCGCGTCTTCTTTTCAAAACATTTCTGCCGTCGGCTGTTCTCATTCTTTTTCTGAAACCATGTTCCTTTTTGCGCTGGCGTTTCTTAGGCTGATACGTTCTAATCACTGTACGCACCTCCTTCAACTTCTAAAAATACTCAACGGTAATCTATATTATTACATAAAACCCCCGTATTGTCAAGGGTTTTTTTAATTTTACGCTATTTTATAGGTAATTTTTTTTGCAAAAGAAGGGTAAATTTACGTAATTTGCCTTGCATTATATTATTATATATGTTATAATTATATATAATTATGCGAAAACGACTGTTTTTCATATTTCTATACAATTTTTTTGAAAGGAAATAGTTTTTATGCAGTTTTTAGACGACCTTTGGGCCAATGTTAAACTAAATTTAAGAAAAACTTATGCCGAAGCTTTTATCGAACTCTGGTTCAATGATATGAAACTTGAAGTTCTTAACGATAACTACGCTGTATTCGTAAACAGCAGCGATTTGAAGTGCAAAATTCTTTGCGAAAAGCATTTACCCGTAATCAAGCAGTACCTTGAAGAAATGCTTGGTTATTCGGTAAAAGTTCTTATTCTTTCAAGCCAACAGGGAGAGCCGAACTTAACTCCCTATATCGAAGGAACTATTTCCGAAGAAAAGCCGAAAAAAGAAGAAGTCAAAAATATTTCTGACGACGATGACGATATCGCAGAATTCGAAGAAGCGAGAAATATATTCCCCGCTGACCATACGAAGTATACTTTTGACAACTTCATTGTTGGTAACTCAAACAAGTTTGCTTATGAAGCTTGCTTCTCTGTTTGCAACGAACCTGCTACTCAGTTTAACCCCTTGTTTATCTACGGGCCGAGCGGTCTTGGTAAAACCCACTTGCTCTACGCTATAAACAACAAGGTATTGAGCGACAACCCAAATGCAAGTATCGTATACGTAAAGGGCGAAGATTTTGCAAATCAGCTTATTGAAAACATAAGCAAAAAATCTCCCGTTACTTTCCGTGAAAAATTCAGAGACAAATTCAGAAATACTGACATTTTGCTTATAGACGATATTCAGTTTATTGCAGGTAAAGAGTCTACTCAGGAAGAAATATTCCATACCTTCAACGCTCTTTATGATGCAGGTAAGCAGATTATTCTTACAAGTGACCGTCCGCCTAAGGAAATCAAAACCCTTGAAGAAAGACTGAGAACACGTTTTGAAGGCGGTCTTATTGTTGACATCGAGCCGCCGGACTATGAACTCCGTATGGCTATTATCAAGCATAA
>JAZRPI010000136.1:0-8935 GCA_045649165.1 Eubacteriales bacterium
TCTGAACGTCCGTTTGTAATCTTTGTCATACACTTGTCGTCAACTTCAATTGTAATTTCGTTTTCTGACAATGTTTTGACAATCTGGTTCAAACGAACCGCGTTTATAACGTAGTCGCCACCTTCAATTACGTTTGCGGGAACTATTGTTGTAATACCTTTTTCAAGGTCGTATGCTGTAATTGTAACTGTGTTATCGTCATTTGTAGTAACGTATATACCGGCAGTAGCAGGAATGATGTTCTTTGTTGATACAGCGCTCATAGCAGCTGTAAGAGCGTTGTTAAGTACGTTCTTTTCAAAAACAATTTTCATTTTGTTTTTTCCTTTCAATTTATATATGTGAAATTTTATTTTTTCTCGCTTTTTGAAAAAAGCTTGGCACCTACTTTCTTTTTCGAAAGAAAGTAGGCAAAGAAAACTTGCTTAAGGGTTTGCAAAAAAATATTTATACAAACTTCACTTTTTTATAAGTTTATTCAGTAAGTTCTTTGCTAAGCTTTCTCCGAAAGAAAGCGTTGCCTACTTTCTTTCGAAAAAGAAAGTAGGTTATAGGCCGTCGTTTTTTATTATTTCTGCGATGGTTTGTCCGAGCAACTTTGCGCAGTTTTTTGCTTCTGACAGGGTGTTTCCGCAGGTTCCGATTTCTATAAGAATTGACCCTGGCGCGTGTTCTGCGTTAAAACTTGCAGAGCGTATATTAATAGGCCGCATAAGTGTGCTATATTGCTCAACCAATTTATACTGAAAAATTGAAGCGACAGTTAAATTATCCGTCCAGTTTGGGTGGTTAGCCCCCTTTGAATCTGTGCCTACAACGAACATAGCCTGAGCTGTCGGAGTGTTGTCAATAAGGGTTAATGGTTTAATTTTTTCGTTATTTTCTCTGACGATAGAATCTCTGTGTACGTCAAAAACGTATTGTATAGACGGATATTTTTCTAAATACTCTTGTATAGCATTTTCCGAAAGTGTATAGCTGTTAGAATAGCTTTCGGCATCAAACATAGTTTCACAGTGGATTGTCGGCACGTTATAGCTGTTTAACGTATCTGCCAACACCTTTCCGACAGAAACGACGTTGTTAGTTTTATCGTGCAGTCTTGTGGGAGTGTCGCTTGTGTAAAAGGCTGTATCTTCAGGGCTGTAACATTCTGTTCCGTGGGTATGTACAATAAGAACAACAGGCGAATTTTCGCCGTTTGTAGACGTATTTTGTGTGTATTTCAGTGGGTATTCATTTTTTGTCAGCGCATTTATGTCAGGCGAATATTTACTCTCGTTTTTGCACAAAAGCCTGTCTACCGTTTGTCCATCACTCATATCAAGAGCGATAAGCGGATAACCGTTTTGTGTCGGGTTTTGAGTGGAGTCTTGTCCGCTGTTTTCTGGCGGTTTTATTTCTTCTGGCTTTGGCTGATTTATGACAAGAGCCAAGGGAATATCGGGCGATTTCGGTATATTTATATACGTATAAGGCTCTTTCTTTTTGCTATGTAAGGTGTAATCTGTGTTGCGTGTTTTTATGCCGACGCTAGACCATATCTGGTTATAAAAAAACCTTTCCGACCTTTGAAAAATTGAATAGACGCCGATAAGGCAGATGCCTAATATAGCTAACGAAGATAGTGATATTTTGATAATCTTTTTTGTCATAACTTCCCCCTAATAAAACAGACCGAGATGCAAAAAGTTTCTCGGTCTATTATATTTTTACTCTTGGGTAATTATGATTACAAAGGTATATTTTTATAAAGAAAAAGCTCTGTTTATTGCATCTGAAATAAGGCTTGAAAGGGTGTTTACAATTAAATCGCAGTCGTTGAGAGTAACGTAGAAATTTTTACCGTTGCTAAGGATTTCGTTCAGTTCTTCTGTTTCTTCAACGTTGGCTTTGTCAAGAACGTCGTAAACGAGTGTGGCAGAGCTGACCATAGTTGGAACGCCTATTGCGATTACGGGAACGCCGACTGTTGACTTGTTGATAGCTTTGTTGTGATTGCCGATGCCGCTTCCGGGAGAAATTCCGCTGTCAGATAGCTGAATTGTTGTAGCAAGTCTGTCGACGTTTCTTGATGCCAAAGCATCAATAGCTATAATAAGGTCGGGTTTTATGTTTTTGTTTATTCCGTTGATGATTTCAAACGTTTCAATACCCGTTTGGCCGAGAACACCTGGGGATATTGCAGAAATGTTTTGCATATTTATTAGTCTAAACAGCTCTTTGTCGCTTTCTTCAATATGCCTTGTGACGATTACGCCTTTTGTTGAAAGTGGGCCGATAGCATCGGGGGTTATATACCTGTTTCCTAAGCCGACTACCAATATTGACGGCGTTTTTGTGTTGATTAAAAGCTTGTCTGCCATAAGCTTTATTTGGTCTGATAATATCTTTGTTATTTGTTCAAAATCAGGTTCCGACAGGGTGTTGACTTTGCCGAATGACAGGGTAACGTAAGTGCCGATAGGTTTGTTTAACACCTTTGCGCCTTCGTCTGTCAATATGTTTATTACCGTTGTTTCAACGTTGCCGATGTTATCTTTTTTTAAGGTTATGCCGTTTACGCGAGAACTGTTTTCAAGGACAGGGCATTCTGCTGCAAGGTCGGTTCGGATATATTCTTTGCTGTTCATCTGTTTCTCCTTTTTTTGCGAGATTTTATATATTTATTCGCATTATGTGAAGATTTTATTATGAAAATTAAACATTATTGAGATAAAATGAAAAATTTTATAAAACTATTAAATTTAGGTCTTGAAAGTTTCTTTATAATGTTATATAATTATACAGATAATATAATATTGTTGTGCGAAATAGCCAAAAACACGGTGGAGTATTGTGCAAATGGCTAAAAGTTGAAAAAACGCGCTTGTTACCGTTGATAATGACGTGAAAATATGTTAAAATTGTATGGTAAATAAGGTGTTTTTTGATGTTATACAATTAAGAAATTTACTTTCTTGTTGACATATACGAAATCAAACGCAAAACAAAATCAATTCATTTCAAACAAGGGGGCAAACCTAATGAAAAGAATATTGGCACTTGTATTATGCCTTTTAATGATTGTTCCGCTTTTTATTAGCTGCGGAAAGAAAGATGAAGAAGATAAGGGCGCTATTATCCGTACTTATATGACATCTGATATTTATAACTTTGACCCGATTTACGCTTACACAGATGAAGCGGCTACAAAGATTATGGGTATGGTTTACGAAGGACTTTTCCGTCTCAGCCCTAAGGGTAAGGTAGAAAAAGCTCTTTGTAAGGATTATGAAATTACAGAAGACGAAGAAAACGGCGTATACAAGATGCAGGTTACTATCAACAACACAGGTTGGAGTGACGGCAGAGAAGTAACCGTTGATGATATTGTATTTGCATGGAAGCGTATACTTGACCCTGAATTTTCATGTAGCGCAGCAGCAATGCTTTTTGATATCAAGAACGCAAAGAGCTATAAGAACGGCGACTGCTCACCCGACGACGTAGGTCTTTACCCCGTTGACACAAAGGTACTTGACATTTACTTCGAAAAGGCTATAAACTACGATTTGTTTATTGAAACACTTTGCTCTCCTTTGCTCGTTCCGCTTCGTGAAGACGTATTGGCAAAGGCTGAACAGTGGGCTTCAAACGTTGCTATTATGGTAGGTAACGGTCCTTTCGCGGTTCGTTCATTTACACCCGGCGAAAAAATGGCTCTTCAGCGTAACACATACTACTACCGTAACGCTGAAAAGGATGCTGAAGATAAGGTTGTAAAACCCTATCGTATATACATTGACCTTAGCGAAGGTTCTGATGAACAGCTTATCGCATACAACGATGGAATTTTGTTCTACAACTCTGAAATCGGTCTTGCTTCAAGACAGGACTGGTCAAAGATTACAAAGACTGTTGATATGCAGAACGTTCACACATATTACTTCAACACAACAAACAAATTGTTTGCAAAGAAAGAAGTAAGACAGGCGCTTTCAATGGCTCTTGACAGACAGGAAATTGCAAATATCGTAGTATTTGCAGAACCCGCATCTGCTCTTATTACAGACGGTGTATTCGAAACTTCAAGAAAGAACAGCTTCAGAGATAAGGGTGGCGACATCATTGGTGTTGTTGGTCAGCTTGATGAAGCTAAGGCTCTTCTTAAGAAAGCAGGCGTCAGCGGCGGCGAATTTGAAATCGGTGTAAGAAACAACGAAGTTGACGTAGCAGTTGCAGAATATGCAAAAGAAGTTTGGTCAAAGCTTGGATTTAAGGTTACACTCAACAAGCTTGAAGGCGAAAAACACGTTACAGAAAACGAATACGAAGTATACATTGACGAGTTTGAACAGGCATTCAAGAACGGTGAGTTTGACGTAGCTGCTGTTGATTTGCAGATGTTCTCAACAGACGCATTCTCAACATTGGCAGGATTTGCTGTTGGTTATTCAGGCGCAGCGCTTGACCTTGCTGATGAAGAAAACGGCTGGGAACTCAAACCCGGTGTTACAGGTTATAACAGCGAAGAATACAACAAACTTATTGACGAAGCTTTCAATGAACAAGACAGAGCAAAGAGAAGCGAAATTCTCCACAAGGCAGAAAAACTTCTTCTCGAAGATATGCCTATCACTCCCCTTGTAACATTGCAGAATGCTTACGTATCACAGAAGCTTTCCGGTTTCTCATTTGACTTCTACGGCTGCCCTGTATTTACAAAGGCTAAGCTTAAGAATTACGAATTGTATACAAATGCAGAAGAAAAAGAAGTAGAAAAAGACAGCTTATTCAACTAAAAAATAAGAGCAGCCGGAGAAAATACTCTCCGGCTGTTTGGATATCAGGAGATATTATGCTTACTGACAGAGATGATATAAAGATATTTATACTGTATCTTATGAACAGTATAGGCTATCCGCTTGAGCACGGAGTGTTGCACGATATTTCGGTTCAGGACGGATACATTTCCACGTTTGATTTTATTGAAGCCTTTGATGAACTTCTTGCAAACGGCAATATTACAAAAGAAAGCGTGGATGAAGACACCGATATTATTTCGATAACCGACAAGGGCAGACATATTGCCGACACGTTAAACGGCAAACTTCTTTCAAGCGTTCGCGAGAAAGCATTGAAGAGTGCACTGAGACTCCTTTCTTTTAAGAAAAGGGGAACGAAGATAACGTCTGATGTTAACCAGCTTCCACACGGAAAGTATGAATTCAGCTGTTCAATCAAGGACAACAGCGGGGATTTGATGGAACTCAGAGTGACTCTTGACAACCCCAAGCAGCTTGACCGTACTATGTACAATTTTGAGAACAAACCTGAGTTTATTTACAAGGGTATTCTTGCTCTGCTTGCGGGCGAAGTTGATTATCTGCTTGATTAGTCAAAAGTTTACAAAAACAGACATATTTTTGTATATTTTTCACTAATATTGCTTTTTAGATTTAATATTTTTGTGAAAAAACTATTGACATTATTGTTTTTAGTGGTATAATTTCAGTATGTGATTAAGGGATAGGAGTAATTGGTGGAAAGAGATTTAGACACACTGATAACTCTTGCAAAACAGGGCGATGAAAACGCGTTTATTGACCTTGTTGCGCAATACAAACCGCTTATAGAGAGTATGTCGAAGTCGTACAAGAAGAAGTGCGCGAACGAGATGTACAGCGAAGAAGATTTTGTACAGGAATCGACTTTGGCTCTGTATTCCGCGGTCAAAACTTATAAAGAAAAGAACGAAGTTACCTTTGGTTTGTATGCCAAAATATGTATAAGAAACAGACTTGTTTCGTTGTTGCGTACTGCATCAAAAAAGAGTGATAAAACGGTACGTGTTAAGAGTGAACAGAACGAGCCCGTATACAGATTGCTTGAAGCAGAAAAGGCAAAGGAACTTGAAAAAAGAATTCAGTCATCACTCAGTAATTTTGAGTGGTCGGTATTTTGCTTGTATATACAGAAGAAGTCTTATTCGGAGATAGCAGAAGCAGTCAGAAGACCTGTAAAATCTGTGGACAACGCCATATGCCGCATTAAGAAAAAACTGAAGGATTTTATGTAAAATTAAATCGGTATCAACCCAGAAGGGTATACATAATTTTTATCCAATTAAAGCGAGGGAAAAACAATGTACGAAGACAAGAAATTGGTTTGCAAAGACTGTGGACAGGAATTTGTATTTACAGCAGGCGAACAGGAATTCTATGCTGAAAGAGGCTTCCAGAACGAACCTCAGAGATGCAAGAGCTGCCGTGATGCAAGAAAACAGGCTACAAAGGCAAGCAGAGAAATGTTCACAACAACTTGTGCAAACTGCGGTAAGGAAGCTAAGGTTCCTTTCCAGCCCAGCAATGACAGACCCGTATATTGCAGCGAATGTTTTGCTGCTATGAAGGAACAGTAAGTCGATTTAATTTACATAAATAGATTTATATTGTCAGAAAAAAAGCTACACTGAAAAGTGTAGCTTTTTTGTGTTTTCTTTCTTTGTGTCAAAAAGTGATAAAGATAGACAAAAAAATGTAAAAAAATATATACAAATTATAATTTGTGTGTTATAATAACTGTATATAATAACATAACTGTATTTATTTATATATAATGGGGCAGGTTTGAATGAAGAATAATCGTGATTTCCGCCGCGAAAGAAGAGTTGAAACTTATGAAGATTCTGCCAACGTGACAGCGGGTAGAAACTCGGTAAGAGAACTTCTCGCGTCGGGCAGAGAGATAGATAAAATATTTGTTCAGAAGGGCGAAAGAACAGGTTCGATTACCAGTCTGATTGCAGAAGCGAGAAGCAGGTCTATTCCTGTTGTTGAATGTGAGAAATCAAAGCTTGATTATATTTCAGGCGGAATTAATCATCAGGGTATAGCCGCATTTTCTGCAGAAAAAGAATACTGCGAAGTTGACGATATTATAAGATATGCAAATGAAAAGGGAGAGAAACCCTTAATCGTTATTGCAGACAAGATTGAAGACCCGCACAATCTCGGCGCTATTATGCGTTCGGCTGAATGCGCAGGTGCACACGGACTCATTATTCCTAAAAGAAAGGGTGCTATGCTGACACAGGTTGTGTCAAAGGCATCGGCAGGTGCTCTTGAACATCTTATGGTAGCAAAGGTTACAAACCTTGCTGTGACTATTGAAGAACTCAAAGAAAAAGGACTCTGGATTTTTGGCGCAGAAGCAGGCGGACAGGCACATTATACGCAGGATATGAACTGCCCGATGGCTCTTGTACTTGGAAGTGAAGGCAAGGGTATATCAAAGCTTTTGCTTGACAAGTGCGATTTTGTTGTATCCATTCCGATGTACGGAAAGGTTAATTCGTTTAACGTTTCTGCTGCTGCCGCTGTAATTTTATGTGAAGCGGCAAGACAGAGAAATGCACAATAAATTAGAAATTACTTACAGAATATTCAAATACAAACAGGAGTAAAAAGTATATGGATAACGAAAGAAACAACGATATTGAATTGAATACTCCCAATACGGAAAACGAAGAAATAACGGCTGAGATTCTCATTGAGAAGCTCAAGTCAAATCTGAAGCCGGCTTCAAATGATGAATTTGCAGAAGAAAAGGATGAAATGCCTTCTCTTGAAGAAATTATGGTGCCTGCCACAGAGAAGAAGGAAAAACATTCTTCGGTTACAGATTCCGTAAAAAAACTTATAGCGTCACTTCTTCCGCAAGAAAAGGAAGAAGAGTGGAAGGACGACTCTGATTTGGAAGGGCTTACAGAAGAATTGCCCGAAGAAAGAATTGAAAAAGAATATTCTGTTGTTATAGAAAAGGCTTCGGACTCAACCCATGTTTTTGACCCGTCAAAACTTAAGAAGACTCCGAAATCAAAGGAAACAGAAAAACTCTTTGAAGAAAATGAACAGCCTGCGGTTGCAGAAGCTGAACAGCTTACTTTCAGTATGACTGAAGACGATATTCAGAAGAGTATCGAAGAAGCTGAAGCTTTCATTTTTGACAGAGAAAGAATAGACAATCCTGAAGAAGTTATAAACAATTCGGAAATTGCTTCTGACGGCAATATGTTAGGCAATGGCGAAACAAAGGAAGGCGAATTTGACCAGACAGACCTTTGGATTGCTTCTGCATTCGGCGACGAAGACGAAGTCAAGAAGATGTATGGCGAAGAAGTTGCTCAGGAAATTGAAACTCAGCTTGATATAGACGTTCAGGAATATATGAACGAAACCAAGACTGACGTAAAGACTGTTAAGATTGCTGAAGAATTTAATTCAACAGAACAGATTAAAGAAATTTTCGCAAGATATAGAAAAGACCATAAGTTCAGTCTTATCAAGATTGCCGCTTGTTTCTTACTTGTGATTGCGGCGTGTGTATTTGAAAATATTGCGGCATTTGGCGGAACACTTCCCGGTGCTTTGAATCAGCATAATTATCCCGCGATTTATATACTTGCAAGCTTACAGCTTCTTGTATTTGCAGGCGCTATTGCTTACGAAGAGCTTTACAGGGGTGTATTGGCACTTATAAAACTTTCTCCGTTGCCCGAAAGTCTTACGGCTGTTGCGGTTGCGGTATCTGCAATATACCATATAGCACAGTGCTTTATATCTGAAACAGACCCCAAGGTTGCTTTGTATGTTTCTCCCGTTATTCTCTGCATATTTGTTACTCTTCTTTATGATTTCTTCAATCTTAAGAGAGAAATATTCAGTTTTAACATAGTTGCATCAAAGAGACCTAAATATACGATTACTACTGTTGAAAACGAAAAGGCTGAGCTCGAAAACAGAGCATTCGGCGAATACCTTGCAGAAGAAGATGAAGTATCAATGTTCAAAATCGGCAAGACCGGTTTTGTTAAGGGCTTCTATAAGAGAATGAATTCATACTCAAGAAGTAATTCGATTATAAGCATTCTTCTTTCAGTTGCATTGGCTTC
>JAZRPI010000137.1:0-5957 GCA_045649165.1 Eubacteriales bacterium
CAGCAGAACAGAGATGATGCTGAAGCAAAGACACTTGACGTTGAATTTGGCAATATGTACACAAGAGAAATCGAATCATTCTCGAATTCAATTCTCAACGATACAGCAGTTGAAATTCCTATGGAAGTTGGTCTCCACATCCAGCAGGTAACAGACGCTGCATACCGTTCAGCAGAAAACAAGACAATCGAAAAAGTTCTTGACTAATTTCAAATAAGCAAAATAAAAACCTTGGCTTCAAGCCAAGGTTTTTTGTTTTTTAGTGTGAATTGAATTCAAAAAGTTCATCCATGAAAATAGGTTCAAAACCGTTATTTTCGCACCATGTTGCAGCCGCATCAAGTTTTTCGTAGTAGTCGGGGATGTGGTCTCTGAATTCGGGATAGAAATACTGTTCATGCAAACAGAAATCGCGGAATTGATAGTAAGGATTAGCTGCAGAAATTCTATCCTGATAGTCTGAAATGCCAGCAGGGTTAGCTCTTTGGATACCGCCGCAGTAACGGAACAAGTATATGTCAAGTTCTTTATCATAAAGGTATCCGTACTTCTGGAGCAAAGCGCACTGTTCAGCATCACAGTAGCTTCTGACGTCACAAATAGAGTCGGTGTTCCAGTTGTATGAAGCGATAAAAGCTTTTACACCAAGGTCGCGGAAAGCTTTCATAGCTTCAACAGTGCTGTCAGCCCAATGGATTGTGGTAACTGTCTTTGCGAAAGCTTCTTCGCCTGCAAAACGCAAGATTTCTTTGTGGACTCTTTCCATTTCAAAGTATGCCTGTTCATAAGTCGCGCAGATATAAGGTCTGTCTGGCTTGTCGGCATTTGCGTGGAAGGAGAGTCTGAGCCAATCGGAGTTAGCTTTCCATTCGTTTTTATATTTATCCGTCATCTGAGTAAGGTTGAATCCGCCGTGACGGTCTGTTTCGTAGTAAACGTTTACGTGGAATTTTGAACCGTGCTTGTCGTGAATAGCCTTGAGCATAGCAAGATAGGGGTCTTCAAACATAGACTCGTATTTATCTTTGTTTTCAGTCAAGTTCTGCAAGAACCAAATGTTATCATCAAGAGAGAAACGGTATTTCTTGTATCCGTTTTTCAAGAAGAAAACGTCGCAAGTCCATTCTTCGCCGGTTTCTGTATCAACAACTTTGAGAGTGTTTTTGAAATTTTCAAGTGTAACGTAAGCCTTGTAAAGACCGTTGTTTACGTTATCCATGGGAATGCCGTTTATTTCAAGCTTTCTTCCCTGAGAGGTTATAAAAGCAGCTCTGATTTTGAGTGTATCGCCAATTCTTTCACCGCTTGTTTCGGTGAGCATTACGCCGTCGCGGGGAAAATGAAACTCGCCGCCCGTTGCCGTTCTTTTCATAAGTAAGTCCTCCGTACTCATAGAAATGTTTGAGCCTAAATCAATTATAACATTGATAGGCTAAAAATCAACCCTTTTTCCATATTTTGTGTAACAAAAAACGGAACTTAACATTTAAGTTCCGTTATTGAATATTAGTGAGTATAGAATTCAAATACGTCATCCATAAATACAGATTCGTATCCGTTATCTCTGAACCATGTAGCTGCAGCGTGAAGTCTTTCGTAATACTTGTGTTCTTCGGGCTTTTTCCAGTGGAAATATTGCTCGTGTAAGCAGATATCTTTGAAGTGGTAGCTTCTTTTCGGGCCGAGCGTTTGTTCAAAAATATCGCCGATTTTTGTTATATCTTTTGCGTTCTGGACATCCGCTTCGCCGTTGTAGTTGAAGTAAATTACGTCAAGTTCTTTGTCGTAGTAGAAACCGTATTGCTGTACAACGACGCACTGTTCAAGAGTAGCGCACATACGTATGTCAGCAGCGGCGCGTACTTTCCAGTTATAGTCGCCTACGAATGCTTTATAACCAAGGTCGCGAACGGCCTTTGTACCTTCAAGAGAAACTTCGCCCCAGTGTACTGTTGTGATTGTGTTTGCGTGAGATTGTTCACCTGCAAAACGTCTGATTTCTTTGTCGACTCTTTCTGCTTCAAAATACATCTGCTCATAAGAAACGTTTGCATAAGGTCTGTCCGGTTTGTCTGTATTTGAATGGAAAGAGAGTCTGAGCCAATCAGAGTTGTCTATCCACTCGTTTTTGAATTTATCCGTCATTTGAGAAAGGTTAAATCCACCGTTACGGTCTGTTTCATAGAAAACGTTCAAATGGAATTTTGTTCCGAATTCATCGTGAATTTTCTTGAAACAAGCTAAGAATGGGTCTTCAAATATAGACTCGTATTTATCTTTGTTTTCGGTCAGATTTTGGAAAACCCAAATGACGTCGTCAATTGAAATTCTGTATTTCTTATGCGCGTTTTTAAGATAGTAAACTGTTATTTCCTGTTTTTCGCCTGTTTCTTCGTCAAGAAAAACAAGGTGGTTTTCATATTTGTCAAGTATAACGTCAGCTTTAAAAAGACCAAAATTTCTTCTTTCGAGCGGAATACCGTTTACTGATAGTTTTTTGTCATCTGCAGTATCAACTCTGACTGAAATTTTGAGTGTGTCGCCGATTCTTTCGCCTACTGAATCTGTCAGCATAACGCCGTCAACGGGGAAAACGACTACAATGTCGCCGGCTCTTCTTCTGTTCATAACTATTCTCCTTATTATGTTTGTATTATTCGTAAGACTTTCTGTCTATTGTTTTTCTTTCAATCGCACCAAAGAATCCTTGTGGCGTAAATATTTTACAGTCTCCACTCATATCTCCGGTGTCAAAATCTTTAAGTTTGTTTCCGTATTGAACCATAATGGTTGAAGGAAATGATGTGATGATTATAATTTTAGGAAATTCACTTTCGTGAGAATATCTTTTTTCAAAAGTCAAAACAGGCTTTGTTCTGTCTTTTAGAGCTCTCTTTGACAGCCTATACGAAAAACCGTCAGATTTGAATATAACGGGTAAAAATATATTTGTAAAAGAAAGCAGAGAACAGGAATATGTCTTTCCGTTTGTTTTAAGCGAAAACGTCGTATCGGGGGTAGATTTAAATACCGTTAGATACGGACGGGTTATATCAGGACGTTCAATGTTATGTATTTTACAGAACTTTTTGAAATCTTTCAAGAATACTCTCATTTTATGTATTGCGCGTAAGTAAAGAAAGATTGTAAAACCGATAGGTAAAAATATCAAATACGAAAGCATTTTTGCAATCATAATCAACGTTGAAACGGCAGGGATAAGGTTTGCCATAAAGAAAAAGAAAAGCGAAAGTCCGACTACAGAAAGCAAAAGATGAGCAATAAGTCTTACTTCATACATTCTTGTAGAAACCTTGTTTTGTTTATCTTTAAGCCACATAAACCTTGCTAGAATGAAATTGACTATATTTGAAATATAAGCGATTATGACTGTAACAAATGAAATACGTCCAACAGAACATACTATGAAGAAGTATACCGCAGTTCCGATAATATCGAACAGAAAATCAAAAGTAAGCAATTCGGGAAATACGTCGTTTGTGTCCTTGCTCAAAAAGTTAAAACACTGCTGGCGGTTAAAAAGACTGAATGCGAATGAAGTGCTGAAGTATGTAGCAATCAGAGCAAGATTTGACCAGAATATCAGTTCAGGTTCTGTAAAAGTGTAGTTGCTTGCAATGAACAAAAAGAAGTATACTACAGCTTCATATATAAGAGCAACACAAATATGCTTAAAAAGCGTTGTTGTGATACCTGTGATGCGCGATAAAATTCTTTTTAAATCTTCCATAAATTACTCCACAGTGTCTTTTGATAATTATACCACAGCAAAAATTCAAAGTAAACAGTTTATTTGATTTTATTTAAGTTAAAACTATTAAAAATGCAGGCAAAAAGACAGAAAAGTTTGCAAATCTCTTGAAAAAAATATACGTGTGTGATAGTATTATAAGAGATATATTATACTAACATTTTTGTAGGGATAATTTGATATGATAAAAGTCGGATTTATTGATTACTATCTTGATGAATGGCACGCAAACAATTACCCCAGATTTATTAGTGAATGTGTGGGTGATGAAATCAAAGTTTGCTATGCGTATGGCGAAATCGCAAGCCCCAAGTCAGGAAAGACGTCTGAAGAATGGTGCGAAGAAAAGGGCATTAAATGCTGCAAGACTGTTGAAGAAGTTATCGAAAAGAGTGACGTTCTTATGGTTCTTGCTCCCGACAATGCTGAAAAGAAGGAAGAACTTTCTGAACTCGCTATGAAGTCAGGGAAACGTACAGTAATTGATAAAACATTTACAACAGGCTATGACTCAGCAAAGAGAATTTTTGATTTGGCTGAAAAGTATAACACACCTGTATATACAACGTCAGCGCTTCGTTATGCACCTGATTATAATCAGATTGACAGAGACAGCATTACAGCAATTAATCTTATAGGTCCTAACGATTTTGATATATACTCAATCCACATGCTCGAACCTTTGATGAGCATTATCCGTATGGATGCGAAGAGAGTTATGTATATTCCCGGCGAAAGCTTCTATACACTCAATATTGAACTTGCAGACGGCAGACCTGCAAGCATCAGCGGATATACATATCCCAGATTCCCGTATATGATAGCAGTTGCTTCAAACGAAAAAGAAAAGAATATGGTAGTAAAAGCTGAACAGCCTTTCTGGCCTGGTTTTACTGCAGACGTATGTGACTTTTTCAAGACAGGCGAAGTTAAGGTTGACCATAAAGAATCACTTGCTATTATGGCAATCCGTTCAGCAGGCCTTGAAGCGATGAAGAAGCCTTATGAATGGGTAACTGTTGAAAACAAAGGGTTTTGACACAATTTGAAAGGTTAAAAATCATAATTTAGGAAAATGAAAAGATACGGAATTATGGTAATCGGATGCGGGCACATAGGAACTCAGCATCTTGAGAACATTTATTACAGAGATAATATTGATATTATTGCGGTTATAGACCACAATATTGAAAACGCAGAACTTGCTGCAAGAAAGTATAATGCGAAAGAATTTTCAAATGACTATAAAAAATTCTTGACAGATGAGCGCATTGATATTGTTATAGTTGCGACGTATACTTCAACACATCTTCAGATACTGAAAGACTGCGTTGCAAACGGAAAGCACGTTTTGTGTGAAAAGCCGATTGCATCAAAACTTGAAGACGGCGAAGAGTTTGTAAGAATTGTAAAGAATGCCAAGACGAAAGTTCTTGTAGCTCATATTCTCAGACACAATAAGTCATACATAAAGATTTGTGAAATGATTAAGAGTGGACTTATCGGCGAACTTAAGGCGGTAAGAATGGTGCAGAACCACCACACGCTTGAAAGTAATCGTTTTTCGAATCTTCTCAAGGATTGTTCGCCTGTACTTGACTGTGGTGTACACTATATAGACGTTATGCAGTGGTTTACAGATTCAAGGATATGCGAAGTGTCGGGAATAGGAACGAAGATAGAAGAAGATGCCCCCCATTTTGACTATACTTTGATGACTTTCAGAATGGAAAACGGTTGTGTTGGATATTATGAAGCGGGTTGGAACAAGGGCATTGAATCGCAGAATATGAAAGAGTTTATAGGAACAAAGGGAAGAATTTCACTTGTTCTGCAGGAAATGCGTGCTTCTGACAGAGAAGAAGGAGACCTTATATCTTTATATGACAGTGAGAATGGTGAATATAAGATTATAAACTATGATTCACAGTATAAAGATATGTATGAACAGGTATGTACTCTTATTGATATGATTGAAAACGACACTGAAGGCAATCCCACAATTGAAAGTGTATTCAGCGCATTCAAAATTGCTTGTCTTGCTCAGAAAGCGATTGAAACAAACACAATTATAAAAATTGACTGACTTAAAAACTTTGCCTTAGGACTATCCTAAGGCGAAATTTTTTAAAAATTGCGAGAAAAAAGGAAGTGATATAATGAAAAAACTGCCCGAGCTTTTAGC
>JAZRPI010000138.1:0-2767 GCA_045649165.1 Eubacteriales bacterium
TCTACAACCTTCAACACGTTATTTTCGGCAATAACAACGCTTGAGTCCATTCTGCTTTCTTCTGCAAGAATCCACTTGCCGTCAATCTTGAAATATTCGGGGTACATAGAAGTGCTGTGGAAATTCTCGGGAGCAACTCCGTCTGCTTCTGCTATTTCATATTTTACATCGGGAGCATTCACAAATTCACTTGCATTAAAATCAGGGTGGATATATTCAGGAAGCTTAAAACTCATATTTTTCTCTTCTCCGTTTTATAAAAATAACACACTTTTCTTCATTTTATCACTTTGTCAATTCTAAGTCAAGGAAATATAAATATAAAAAAGTCCCCAAGATATTGGGGACTTTTTATTTGTTATATTAATCTATCTTAGAACAATATAATCAAGAACTGTGAAACAAGAACTACCGCAATCAATGCAATCGGGTATGTAGCCGCATATGCAGCTGCAACGTCTTCTGTTCCTGCTGTACCAATAAGTGTTCCAAGAGCAGGTGTACTTGTCATACCACCTGTAAGTGAACCAAGGTTGTTAAGCAAGCTAAGTTTGAGAACATACTTAGCAAACAAGAAGCCTACAATCATAGGTACAACTGTCATGATAATTCCGTATACGAAGTACATGGGGTCAAAGTTTGCAACAAATTCTGCACCGCCGGGGATACCTGCGCCTACCAAGAACAATACAAGACCAAGTTCACGGAAGAGCTTGAGTGTTGACTGTTCGGGCATAATGCTTATTTTACCGATTCTGCCAAAGTGACCGAATACGAGTGAAGAAAGCAAGCAACCACCTGTTGTTGTAAGTGAGAAGCAAGTGCCGTCAAGACCTGCTGATGAAAGCGGAATCTTGATTCTGCCAAGGAAAATGCCTACGATTGCTGCAAGAGCAAACGCCGCGATTCCCATGTGGTCAAGGTGAAGAAGTTTTCCTGCAAACTTCTTTTCTTTCTTACCGTCTTCTACAACTGTAAGTTTTGCTCTTTCTTCTTCCATATTAGCCTTTGTGAGCTTCGGAATAAGCTGTACGAACAAAACAACGCCGATTACGCCGAATATGTATGCAATACCGTGTCCAACTGAAACAAGGCTTGTGTATTCGGGAGCAACTGTTGCCTTTGCCGCTGAGAATGCGGGAGTTGACGTAAGTGAACCTGAAAGAAGACCAACAATCATAGCTGTAAAGCCTTCTGATGTTTCAATCGCGCCACCAAAGCCGATTGCTCTGCCCATATAAATACAAGCAACTGCTGAAAGACCACCGAAGAGAATAATTATAAAGCCTAAAAGAACGTAAGACTTGAAATTCTTCTTCATATTGCCAAAGAACTTAGGACCTGCAATAAAACCAACTGATGTTACAAAGAGAATAAGACCGAGATTTTCAAGAATCGTAAGTGCATTTTCTGCATAGTTAACATCGCCGATTTTGAGCTGACCTTCAAGCTGTGTATAGAACAAAGCACCAAAGATAAGCGCAACAACGAATACACCTGCATCGCCAAGTGAAACGCCTTTAATTGTAATTCTGCCGAAAGCGTATCCAAAGAAGAGTACGCCAAACACACAGAACATCAAAAATGTTATACCTGTTACGGGAATAACGCCACCGAATAATTCCATTATACTTTGCCTTCTTTCTTATCTTTTGTTAGTGTAATCAGGCAAAAGTTTGGGAGATACAGCATCTGTATCAATACCGGCGCCCTTGATTTCATTTTCAAATTTTGCTATATGGTCAAGTGTAAGTTTGCCAACCTTAACGTCCTTAGCCTTTGCAGCAGCGCTCTTACCTGCTGTTCTACCAAATACGATAATGTCGAGCAAAGAGTTACCCATAAGTCTGTTCTTACCGTGGATACCACCAACAGCTTCGCCTGCAACAAACAAGTTCTGAACGTTTGTTGTCATACAGTCGGGAGTAATGTCAAGACCACCGTTCTGATAGTGGAGTGTAGGATAGATAAGAATCGGTTCTTTACGGATATCTACGCCATACTGACCGAACATTCTCATCATAGCGGGAATTCTTGCTTCAATTGTGCCTTCGCCGCCGATTTTTTCAATCATGGGAGTATCAAGCCATACTGCCTGACCGCTACCTGTATCAATGCCGTTGCCTCTTTCGCTGCATTCGCGGATAACAGATGCTGCTGTTACGTCACGAGTTTCAAGGGGATGCATAAATACTTCGCCGTTTGCGTTAACAAGCTTAGCACCGAGTGAACGTACCTTTTCAGTAACGAGAGCACCGAAAATCTGTTCAGGGAATGCTACGCCTGTGGGGTGGTACTGAAGTGTTTCAGCATAGAGAAGCTTTGCGCCAACTCTGTAACCGAGAACGAGACCGTCTGCTGTTGCACCGTAGTGGTTAGATGTCGGGAAGCCCTGATAGTGCATACGACCTGCACCACCTGTTGCGATAATAACAGTCTTAGCCTTTGCAACGAGAAGTTCTTTTGTTTCCATATTCATAAGAACTGCACCTGCTGCATTGCCGTTTTCATCAAGGATAATTTCAATTGCCGCTGTAAAGTCAACAACGGGAATCTGACGGTTGAATACTTCGTCACGAAGTGTTCTCATGATTTCAGCGCCTGAGTAGTCCTTAGCTGCGTGCATACGCTTTCTTGAAGTACCGCCGCCGTGTGTTGTAATCATATTACCTTCAGCGTCCTTGTCAAATTCAACGCCAAGGTTTGAAAGCCACTGAATAGCTTCGGGAGCATCACAAACGAGCTTTGAAAGAAGTTCTCTCTTAGC
>JAZRPI010000139.1:0-2771 GCA_045649165.1 Eubacteriales bacterium
ATAAGCGAAGGCGAAAAAGAAAGACTGACTGAAATTCTTTCCTATCAAATCAAGGATATTGACAATGCTAAACTTAAGTCAGGAGAAGAAGAAGAATTATTGTCGCGTGAAGCAGTACTCAGAAACGGTGAGCAGATTTCAAAACAAATCAGATTTTGCTACAAAGCGCTTTATTCTAATGAAAAGGGTGTTACGGCATCAACGTTAGCAAGAAAATCTGCCGAAGCGTTATTTTCTGTTTCAGACGTTTTACCCGAGCTTAAGGAATACTCGGAAAAACTCAATAATTTTGCTTACGAAATGGAAGAGATTGCTGTTTATGCAAAAGAAGTCGCAGGGGATATTAGTCTTGACCCATTGATAGAACTTAATGAAGTTCAGTCAAGACTTGACTTAATCCATAAATTAAAGAGAAAATACGGCAACTCTATTGAAGATATTTTGGCTTATAGAGAAAAAATAGCTGATGAATACGACTCTATTTCAAGAAGCGAAGAAAAAATTGAAGAACTGAAAAGAGAACTATCTGAAGTTGAAGCAAAAGCGAGAAAACTTTCTAAGACAATAAACGAAAGAAGAAATGCGGCAGCAAAAAAACTTGAAGAATTAGTTTGTTCTTGTCTCACATTCCTTGAAATGCCAAAAGTAAAATTCAAGGTATTTGTTGAAGAATGTGACAAATACAACAGTAAGGGTAAAGACGAAGTCAAATTCTTGCTTTCAGCAAACCTAGGCGAACCTTTGAAAGATTTGTCAAAGATTGCATCGGGCGGCGAAC
Organism: Eubacteriales bacterium; assembly: GCA_045649165.1. Lineage (GTDB taxonomy): Bacteria > Bacillota > Clostridia > Oscillospirales > CAG-272 > RGIG1995. The sequence goes on from JAZRPI010000139.1 coordinate 779, forward strand.
TTTCAAGAATTATGCTCAGTATAAAAAGTGTACTTCGTGAAAAAGAAAGTACGGGTACTGTAATATTTGACGAAGTTGATGCGGGTGTTTCAGGTAAAACAAGCCAGAAAATCGGTATTAAGCTTAAGCAGACGGCAGAAAGCTGTCAGGTTATATGTATAACACATTCTGCACAGATAGCATCACTTGCTGACACGCATTTGTTTATTTCTAAACAGGAGAAAGATGGCAGAGTTGAAACAAGTGTAAAAGAGCTTGACTACGACAGCAGAATAAATGAAGTTGCTCGTATTATGGGCGGACAGAATATAACTCAGGCGCTTCTTTCAAGCGCAAAAGAATTAATAGACACTTCAAACTCGTTGGTATAGTAATTATTTGACTGTTTTTGACATATAATTATTGTATACACAAAAAGGGGGATTAATATGGCAGATTATTCTAATCTTGAGCAGTTTTTGGCTGAGTGCGCATCGCTTGATTATGAAAAAAATGCAAACCTTTCAGAACATTCAACCTTTAAAATAGGCGGAAAAGCCGACTATATAGCATATCCAAAGAGCGAAAGTGCTTTGTGCGCGTTGATTGATTATCTGAATGATGAAAATATAAAATATGCAGTTGTAGGTAACGGAAGTAATCTTCTGTTTTCTGATGAAGGATTTCGTGGCGTAATAATAGTCACAACGAGACTGAAAAAAATAAGAAAAGTAAGAAATACGATTTATGCTGAATGTGGCGTATCTCTTTCCGGACTTGCTTTATATGCTTGTAAACATGGTTTGACAGGGCTTGAATTTGCTTACGGAATACCCGGTACTGTCGGTGGCGCTGTTTATATGAATGCGGGTGCATACGACGGCGAAGTAAAGGACGTTCTTCAGAAAAGTGCTTACTTTGATACAAAGTTGTCAAAAAGATTTGAGCTTTACAAAGCAGGACACGAGTTTTCTTACAGAACAAGTATATTCAACAATAGTGATAACGTAATTCTTTCTGCAGTATTTGAACTTAAAGAAGGGAATCCTGATGAAATTAAAGCCAAAATGGACGGCTTTATGTCTGCAAGAAAAGAAAAACAGCCGCTTGATTTCCCAAGCGCAGGAAGTACTTTCAAGCGTTGTGAAGGACATTATACAGCGAAAATGATAGACGAAGCGGGACTTAAGGGATATTCTGTTGGTGGTGCTATGGTTTCGCCTAAGCATGCTGGTTTTGTTATTAATACAGGCAATGCTACTGCTAATGATGTAAAAGAACTTGTAAAAGTAATCAAGGGCAAAATCAAAGAAAAATTTGACGTTGACATTCAAGAAGAAATAAAATATATCGACTGATTTAGTTTTAAGGGAATAAAGATTTTATGGAATTTGTTATATTGACAGGTATGTCAGGAGCCGGCAAATCAAGGGCAGCAGATACACTTGAAGATATGGGGTATTTGTGTATTGACAATATGCCTGCGGCTTTTATACCCAAGTTTGCAGAAATGTATAATCAGAAGCCGAATAACGTTGAAAAGGTTGCTTTTGTTATTGACGTTCGTGGCGAGATTGAGTTTGATACGCTTGTATCGGAGCTTGATGAATTAAAGAAAGATAATTATACAGTTACAACCATTTTCATTGACTGTGAAAATTCTGTTCTTGTAAACAGATACAAAGAAACAAGAAGAATTCATCCGCTTGTTCCTATCAAGAACGTGTCAATGGAAAGTGCTATTGAACTTGAAAGGTCAATGCTAAAGCCGATTAAGAAGCATTCTGATTACGTTATCGACACATCTTACCTTACAGTAAGACAGCTTCGTGACAAGATACTTGCGATTAATTCTCACGAAAATACGAAAGAGCTTGTGATTACGTGTATGTCGTTTGGTTTTAAGTATGGTATTGTTACAGATGCAGACCTTGTCTTTGACGTGAGATGTTTTCCAAATCCTTTTTATGTGCCCGAGCTCAAAGAAAGAACAGGACTTGAAAAGGACGTAAAA
>JAZRPI010000140.1:0-1567 GCA_045649165.1 Eubacteriales bacterium
ATAGACGAGTTTGTGGTAAACAAGCTTCTTGACCGCGGCAGTCTTTCTGCAACGACAATGGTTACGAACGTTCAGGACTTTATTACTATTGTTGCCCGTGGACTTGGATTGATGTAATAACAAAAAACACTCGGAATTTCCGAGTGTTTTTATTTTTAAAACAAGCTTGTAATAAATATTTCAAGTCCGATGAATATAAGAATTGCGCCGCCGAATATACCAGCTTTTCCTGCAAGCTTTGTACCTGCTTTTTTGCCGATAAGAATTCCTGCGTAGCAGATAAAGAAAGTAACAATACCAATCAAAACACAAGCAAGGAGAGCTTCCAAAAATTTGTAGTTTGCAATAGTAAAGCCAACTGAAAGCGCGTCAATAGAAGTAGCAATTCCCTGAATTATAAGAGCAGAGAAGCATACGGCAGAGCACTCAGGGTCGCACTCTTTTTGTTTTATGCCTTCGCGGAGCATATTTATACCTATATAACTCAAAAGGATAAGTGCTATCCAAGGAATAAGTTTTTCAAACGCCTTGAAATACTGAGCGATTGTTGAAACGCATATCCAGCCTATAAGGGGCATTGCACACTGAAAGAGTGAGAAAATACCAGCTACAAAAAAAGTCTTTGACCTTTTCATACAAGGCTCGTTAAGTCCGTTTGCAAGTGAAACTGAGAAAGCATCCATAGCAAGACCGATGCCAAGCAGAATGCTGTTAAAAAAGAACGTGAAACTAAGATTCATTTTTTACCTTCCAAAATTTATATCGTATTATATAATACCACATAATTAAGAAAATGCAAGTATTTTTAGAAATATAACCGATTGACTCTATAATTCTGATATGCTATAATCAGTATATAGATTTTTGGCAATTAAAAAAGGAAGAGAAAAATGAGAAGAGTAGACGAAATCAAGCTTAAACCCGACTGTATAATATGTCTTACAAACAAGTTTTTAGGTAAAATTCCCGTAGAGCTTGACGAAAAAGAAAAGGCTGTATATTTTCAGGAAGTGTTGAAAAGAATATCACAAGCGCCCTTGTCAACGACACCGCCTGAAATTGTAGCAGAAGTTACAAGACTTCAGAAAGAAACTTTAGGCAAGGATGAAGATTATACAGAAATAAAAAAGCATTTCAATTCTCTTATTCTTTCAATAGAAGATGACATTACAAAGAAAATCAAAGAAAGCGAAGACCCTTTTAGACTTGCTTTGTGTTCTGCTATGATTGGTAACTACGTTGATTTTGGCGCTATGGACGACGTTGACGAAAATAAGTTACAAGAACTTATTGACGGAGCAAAGGATATAAAGCTTGATGAAACCGAGTATAATAACTTAAGACAAGATTTGTCAAAGGCGAAACACTTGGTATACCTTACAGACAACTGCGGCGAAGTTGCTCTTGACAAAATATTTATTACTGAAATTATGAAAACATACCCCGATTTAAAAGTTGACGTGATTGTAAGGGGAACACCCGTTCTCAATGATGCGACAATGGATGATGCTTTGCAGGTAGGTCTTGACAAGGTTACGACAGTTACGCATAACGGAAGCGATATTGC
>JAZRPI010000141.1:0-3633 GCA_045649165.1 Eubacteriales bacterium
AAAATTGCACGTTCACACAATGACACCCGAAAAGGTGCTTGAATACTGCCGTGGTTTTGGCGAATTCTTGACAATCAAGATTGAAAATATGTCTGTTCAGCATTCTGAAAACAAAGAAACTGAAGAAAAGGCAGAAGAAAACAAAGCACCCGAAAAGAAGTACGGCATTGTTGCAGTAACAAACGGTAATGGAATTGAAGAACTTTTCAAAGAACTTGGAACAGATGCAATTGTTCAGGGCGGACAGACACAGAATCCGTCAACAAACGACTTCCTTGACGCCTTTGAAAAGGTATCTGCAGAGCATATATTTGTTTTCCCCAACAACGGAAACATTATTATGGCTGCTCAGCAGGCTGCTGAAATATACGAAAAGGCAAAAATTCACGTAATACCGAGTAAAAATATCGGTACGGGTTACGTTGCTATTTCATCTGCAGATTTATTCAGCGATGATGTTGATGCTATTGTTAACGGTATGACTGAATCGATGAAACGCGTAACAACAGGTTACGTATCTCCTTCTATTCGTGATGCTGATATGAACGGTGTACACATAAACAAGGGCGACACAATCGGTATAATTGAAAAACAGATTGTCGTATCAGAAGAAAGCAGAATGAAAGCCGCACAGAAGTTGGCTTCACTCTTGCTTGACGACGGAAGCAAGTTTATGTTGACAATATTTGTCGGCGAAGATGCAAACGTTGAAGAAAACGCACAGCTTGAAAGCTTCCTTAGAGAAAAATATCCGTCTGCAGAAGTATATTTCGTTGACGGTGGCCAGGCTATATACCCCTATATATTTGTAGCTGAATAATAACTTATATTGGAGTAAACAATAGGTAAAAATGGAAGAACGTTTTGAAATGTTTACGGTCCTGATGGCAAAGATAAGGCGTAATATTCAAAGAATCAAGACCGAAGAAATGGCTGAATATAACTTGAAAAGCCCACACGTTTCTTGTTTGTATTATTTGTATACACACGGAAGTTTGACGGCAACCGAGCTTTGTGATATATGTTTTGAAGACAAAGCGGCGATATCAAGGTCTATTTTGCAGCTTGAAAAGTTAGGATATGTAGAATATAGCGAAAAAGCAAAAAAACGTTATAGAGCCGATATAACTCTTACCGAAAAGGGCAGAGAAATTGCAAAATGCGTTTCGAAAAAGGTTAACTTTTATATTGACAAAATTGGCGGAGAGCTTTCTGAAAAAGAAAGATTGATTTTCTATAAAAGTTTGTCAACAATAAGCAAAAACCTTGATGCAATAGATTATTGCTACGAAAATGTAAAGGAAGATTTATGAAAATAAAAGCAATATTATTTGACCTTGACGGAACACTTCTTCCGATGGATTTGAAGGAGTTTTTCGGGGAGTATTTCAAACTTCTTTCCGCTAAGCTCTATCCGTTAGGCTATACAGACCCCAAAAAACTTGTAAAAACAATTTGGCAGGGTGTTGACAAGGTATGCCTGAATGATGGCAGCAAAACAAACGGAGAGCTGTTCTGGGAGTATTTTATATCAGTCTACGGAAAAACACAGGCTGAACACGAAATTGTCCTTGATGATTTTTACAAAAACGAATTTGACCTTATAAAAGGCAAATGTGGATTTAATCCTGATGCAAACAAAGCAGTCAAAGAAATCAAGAAAATGGGACTGAGAACGGTAGTCGCAACAAAGCCTATATTCCCTGATTTAGCAATAAAGAAGCGTATAGAATGGGCAGGGCTTGACGTTGAAGATTTTGAATACTATACGTCATACGAAAAGTGTACGTATTGTAAACCGTCACCCGACTATTACCTTGAAATCGCAAAAACAATGGGACTTCTTCCCGAAGAATGTCTTATGGTCGGCAACGACGTATCTGAAGATATGACGGCAGAAAAGTGCGGTATGAAAGTATTTTTGCTTACAGACTGCCTGATAAACAGCGAAAATAAAGACATAAACTGCTACAATCACGGTAACTTCAGTCAGTTGCTTGATTACATCAAAACGATTATATAAACAAAAATAATCCCTGCTATATATTAGCGGGGATATTTTTTTACAAACTTATACCTGTATAATCACTAAAGCCTTCGCCGAATACTTCCTTTGCATCGCATACGATTACAAAGGCGTTATTTGGGTCGATATCGGCGACAATCCTTTTTACCCTTGCCATTTTACTTTTCTTTATGGCGCACAGTAATATTTTTTTATTACTTCCCGAAAACCCACCCATACCGTTTACCGCAGTAATTCCAAAACCGTCGTCGAGTAATCTTTTCATAATTAAATCATATTTATCGCTGATAATATATGCTACCTTGCCATTTGACGAGCCGTATACGACTGTATCCATAGCTATACTTGAAATATACATAGATATTATGCCGTAAAGTGCACTCTCAAATTTTCTGAAGCAAACAGAATAGATACATATTACGATTACGTCAATTATAAGGCACATTTTGCCTATGGACAGACTGTGTATTTTGTATTTTATAAGCCTTGCCAAAAGCTCTGTACCGCCTGTTGTTGAATTTTTGAGCATAATAATCCCAAGGGAAATTCCGACAAGCAGACTGCCGAATATACAAGCAAGAATGGGTTCTGTTTTTGGGAAAATAAACATAATATTTATTCCGTCAATCAGTACAGACGAAAGAAAAATTGCATAAAAAGATGCAACCAGCAGTTTGCTACCTTCTTTTTTGAATCCTATGAACATAAGCGGGGCATTTAGAAAGACTAACAAAATTCCGATTGGCAAATTTGGAACAAAAAAATTAATTACCTGAGAAAGCCCTGTAAAACCGCCCATTGCAAGATTGTTTGACTGAAAGAAAACTGTGAAAGAAAGGGCATATAAAAGGCAACCGAGTGTTATAAAAAAATAGTCTGTTACAGTTGTTTTTATTTTTGTTATTTTCAAACAATAATCCGCCTTTTTGAAATAAGTTATTTTTATTATTATGTCCTGTTGTTTGTTTTATAATTACTATAAATATTGCACCTGTGAAAAAATAAAAAAGCGGAAGAAATCATAATTCTTACCGCTTTTTTAAATATGTTCAATTTCTTTTGACGCCAAACAGTTTACGGAGAAAGGGTGCAAGTAGTTTTGGCGACTTTATAACAACAATTTTCATAAAATACCCCCTGTATTTATTTTTGTAAGACGTACAGTATTCCTGCGGCTACAATAACAATAGCTTCTATTCCCGCAAGGAAGTACGACGGAAGAAAAAAGGCAAGTAATATGCCGCACCCAAAGGACGTAATGATAAAACCTAACGCCTTGTACAGCCCCTTTTGCCGACACATATCTAATCCCCCCTGTGACAGTTTTTTCTCTAGTACAGTATATGAGAAAAAGAAAAAATGTGTCTATTTTTTGTAATAAACACATTTCTTTTTGTTTTATTTGAAAAATTTGTGTAGCTGTAATACTCTTCTGAGTTTTCTTACGTAAGCAGTAACAAACACAGTCAATGCAAAGTCAAGTGTAAAGAAAACAATATTGAGTAGTATTGCAAGGTATATTTTCGTGTTGTTTGCATCGGGGAAGAACATATTTCCCGCTACCGTTACGTATATAAAAATTATAATATTAAATACAATAAATTTTG
>JAZRPI010000142.1:0-3020 GCA_045649165.1 Eubacteriales bacterium
TATGAATTTTAAGAAGTTCTGTGCTCAGGTTTCAAAAGATACAGACTCAATTCAGTATGAAAACGATGACGTAATGCGTCCTTCATACGGCGATGACTATGCTATTGCTTGTTGCGTATCTGCAATGAAGGTTGGCAAACAGATGCAGTTCTTCGGCGCAAGATGTAACCTTGCAAAACTTCTTTTGATTGCTATTAACGGTGGTTATGATGCAGACAGTGATATTCATATCGGTCCGCAGATGCCTGTTATGGCTGAAGAAAAACTTGACTTTGACAAAGTTATGGAACGTTTTGATATTTATATCAAATGGCTCAGCGAACTTTACGTCAAGACAATGAACGTTATTCACTTTATGCATGATAAATACGCTTACGAAAAAATACAGATGGCGTTACATGACACGCAGGTTGAAAGACTTATGGCGTTTGGTGTTGCAGGATTTTCTGTTGTTGCAGACTCTTTGAGTGCTATTAAGTTTGCAAACGTAAAGCCTATTACAAACGAAAACGGTTTTGTTGTTGATTTCGAAACAACAGGAAGCTTCCCGAAATACGGAAACGACGATGACAGAGTTGACCTTATTGCTAAGGATATGGCTCACAAGTTTATTACAGAACTTCGTAAGACTCCTGCATACAGAAAGGCAATTCACACACTCTCTGTTCTTACAATTACATCTAACGTTATGTATGGTAAGAATACAGGTGCTACACCTGACGGAAGAAAAGCTGGTATGCCTTTTGCTCCCGGTGCTAACCCGATGCACAACAGAGAAGAAAACGGCGCTTTGGCATCACTTAACTCAGTAGCAAAAATTTCTTATGATGATTGCCGCGACGGTATTTCAAATACATTTTCAATTACACCTCAGGCGCTTGGCAGAGAAGATGAAGAAAGAATAGAAAATCTTGTGTCTATTCTTGACGGATACTTTGCTAAAATGGCACATCATATTAATATTAACGTTTTGAACAGAGAAACGTTGGAAAAGGCTTACGAAAACCCTGAAGATTATCCCAATCTTACGATAAGAGTATCAGGATACGCTGTTAACTTCAACAAGCTTTCACGCGAACAGCAAAGAGAAGTTATAAGCCGTACTTTCCACGACAGCTTATGATAAAAGGATATATTAATTCAATTCAAACTCTCGGTACCGTTGACGGACCGGGAGTTCGATTTGTTGTATTTACTCAAGGCTGTAATCTGAGATGTCATTGCTGTCATAATCCTGAAACCTGGAAGATGGAAGGCGGACAGGAAATAACACCTGAAGAGATAGTAGAAAAAGCAAAGCGTTATAAATCGTATTTTGGCGAAAAAGGCGGCATTACTTTTTCTGGTGGGGAGCCACTTTTACAGAGTGAGTTTGTTTATGAAACTTTTGTCCTTTGTAAAGATAACGGAATAAACACCTGTCTTGATACTTCGGGAAGTATTATAAATGACGGTGTAAAAAAACTCCTTTCTGTAACTGACAGAGTTTTGCTTGATGTTAAATATACAGATGAAGAATCATACAAAAAATACGTTGGTTGTTCTTTCGAAAAGGTTGTTGATTTCTTATGGTTGCTTGAACAGTTAAATATAAAAACAACTGTTCGTCAGGTTGTCATTCCAGGCAAAAACGACACCGAAGAGAATTATAAAAAAATAAAAAATATTATAAATAAATATACTTGTATTGACAAGGTTGAATTATTACCTTTCAAAAAGATTTGTTTGACGAAATATGAGTCGATGAAACTTGAATTTCCGTTTGCTGAAATTTGCGAACCGAAAGCAGAAGATATTCAAAAGTATTATAATTTAATAAGAAATTAATAATAAAAACGCTGTATTTTACGGCGTTTTTTTATTGCAAAAATTGGCAGTTATAAAAGGTAAATGACTGTTTATAATAATATCAGAGTCACAAAGACTCAATTGATATAGATTTTGGATTTAATATCTAAAAACAAGGAGAACAAAAATGGCATCTAACAAAACTCTCGTTCCCGAAGCAAAAGAAGCCCTCAACCGTTTCAAGATGGAAGCTGCAAGTGAAGTAGGCGTAAACCTTAAGGAAGGTTACAACGGCGACCTCACATCAAGACAGGCAGGTTCTGTTGGCGGTCAGATGGTTAAGAATATGAAACCCATACGAACTATGAACTTTGATCGCAATTGTCGCATCGTTAAAGGCCATAAAACAAATGTCAGATACGCTTTTGGGCTTATTGTATAGGCTAAATCGAAGTGTCGAAAAACAAGCTTCAGAGCGACATAAGGAGTCGTTATGCCTGTTGCAAAAACATCATTTTATGTTATAATAATTAAGCGCTATATTTTAAGAAAAACAATGGATGGTGACGTATGAATATTATATGCTTTCATAAACCTAATGAGGAGAATGGGTACCTGAGCAATTGGTATATTTCTTCTTTTAAATTAAACGGAATAACATTTACATCTATGGAACAATTTATGATGTATAAAAAAGCTGTTGTTTTTGAAGACTTAGAAACTGCTGAGAAAATTCTCTCCATAGATGATGTTGCAAAAATCAAAGCTCTTGGTCGTTTAGTTAAAAACTATAACGAAAATCATTGGAATGGCGTACGTCAGTTAATCGTTTATGAAGGCCTTTACGCTAAGTTTTCACAGAACGAGGAGTTGAAAGCACAACTTTTAAGTACTGGTCAAGCAGTGCTTGCAGAATGTGCTATGCGTGATACCATTTGGGGTATAGGCCTTTCGATGCATAGCCCGGACAGATTTGACCGTGAAAAGTGGAAAGGCAAAAGTTTGCTTGGTTATGCCATCATGCTCGTTAGAGAAAAACTAAGATCCGAGTAACATAAGACAGCCATTTAATTTTTGGGAGCGGCAACATAGATTCTTTAATATCTAACACGATCATGACTACCATATTACTTGGTAGTCATGATTTCATTTACACATATAACAAAACTATGATATAATAACATTGAGGTGAGAAAATGGATATTAATTCTTTAGATAGATTTCTTGAAGCC